>JBFOLQ010000595.1:0-4381 GCA_040830145.1 Flavobacteriaceae bacterium
GCCTTCTGTTTCTTTTTGGCTCCATCGCCACTGTCCCCACTTTCACTCTCAGATGGACTATCACCTTGCTTCTCATCCTTCTTCTCCTTGTTCATTTCCTCCAAGGCACTCTCCTGTTCCTCCTTAATAGCTCCCTGTTTCTTACCATCAATATTAAGGTCCATTGGTTCCCTTAAACCTCTATTGTCTTTTTTAAGCTCATCCAATTGCCTCGAAAGTTCTTCATAGTCCTTATTCAGTTTTTCCTGTTCCTGGGCAGAAAGACCCCTCTCAAGATCTCCATCAGGAAGCAGTTCCTGTTTTTCACCCATTTTCTGCAGTTCATTGGCCAATTGTTTTGTTCTCTCGGAAACATAATACCTTTTGGTCAGTTCAAGAAGTTGTTCAAGATTGCGTTGGCTGTTTTGCATTCGTTTTGAAACTTCATCCAACTTTTTTGATAATTCTTCCTTGGACAACTTTTCAGAAATAGACTCAAGCTCCTCTAAAAGTCTTTCATTCTTTATGGCCTCCATCTCCTGCCTTTCCAAACGCTCACGCAACAAACGATTCCTTTCGTCGTCAGCATCAAGCATCTTTAAGTTTTCCTCAAGCTCCTTACTGAACCTTTGCATCATCGCCTCCTGCTCAGATTGTTTTTCAAGCACTTCCTTAACACGTAGTCTGTCATCAAAATCCAATCCCGCCTTCTCTTTCTGCCCCTCCCTAACCTTCATCAACTCTTCCCGTTGTTTTTTCAAGGATTCCAATGATGAATCCATTCCTTCCAAGAGGGTACGCTGTGATTTAACATGAATAGAGGTAATTTCCTCATTATCAAGTAATTGCAAATCAAATTCTCTGCTCTTTGCCCGTTTCCCCCCATGGACGGCATCATTATCGGTCACTTCAAAATAAATTCGATATGCCTCCTCGATAGAGACATTAAATCCTGAAGGAAACGTGTAATAGAATGGTTCAACCACATTCGTATATCCGTCCAAAGTAAGTGTTTGCGCCTTCTCGGTGTCCCCAATTGGGTACACAACCACACGCAAGGTCTCCAACCCATGGTCATCCGACATTTCCCCCATAAAGTAGTACCTGTTCGGGTGTAATGAGTCTCGTATTTGCTGCACCTTTATAGTAGGGAAAGCATCCCTTACCACTTTTATCCCATATGTCAAGTTCTCATGTTCCTCAATCTGTTCATTGGAAGTGGACAAACTATACTCCAAATCCCCAAAGACCCTTTGGGAATAACTAAAGAGATCCTTCTCCCTTTCAAAATAGCGCAGGGTATCAACGGTGGAAAACCCTATTCTGGTAGTGTTGTTGGCCCGTATCCTCCATGTCGCCCGGGTACCTTCCGGAACTACCGCATTGCCAGAACTTCTAATTATCCCATCCTTTTTACCCAAATACGGAGGGTAGTTCAACACTAACTCAAAATCAGAAATAGAGGGTGGCGTAATACTCCGCAATGCAAACTCACGAGAAACATGTCCATTACTTTCAAAATAGAAGGTCCCCGACGACAAAGGCGGCGACAACGTATGTTCAAAATCATTCTGGTTCCTCTTCATGATGATTTTCCTTCCGCTATGTACCAATGTCATCCCACTGGGCCTTATCTCTCCCTCAGTACGTACCTTAATCGTCACGGGTTCATTTTCCAAAACGGTTAAATCAGTGTTCACAAGCACAAAATGAAAGGGAGCTGGTGGTGCGTATGCCAAATCGTAATTGACCACCCTATTATAGGAACCTATAAAATCAGAGATGTTCCCAAAAATCCAAATCAAGACAATAACAAAAAGTGGTATTGCCAGATATCTTGCATACTTAAGCCCGTTATTGAAGTCAATAGCCTTAACAAACGGGACAGGTTTCAAATCAAGTGAGCGCCGTTCAATGCTCGCCAACAATAATTCAGATTGTTCTTCATCATTCGCCAATTCCAGCAGATTCTGAAGTTTATCATCCACCTCGGGAAAGTGCTTCCCTATCATACGAGAAGCAACTTTATAATCAATTCCGTTTCCCATTTTGAAAAGAAAGAACAAGGGTGTGAAAATGTAACGGAGCATTAAAAAAAGTACGACTCCCACAAAAAATATCAAAAGGAGCAACCTTCCCCCGGAACCCAACCAAAGCATATATTCCACTCCTGAAACCACCAGAAAAAACAACAAGCCGAATACCAAAAAAAGAAGGCTTCCCTTAATAAGTCTATTCAGGTAATATTTTCGTATGAAAGCCTCAAGCTTTTTAATGATGTACCTATAATTTCCCATAACTCAGTTATTGAACTCGCCTTGAGTTGTAGAATTCAAGAGGAGTTCATTATACAAAAAGATAGCTTCACAAAGTTACTCATCAAAATAACGCAAAGCCATACCATGGCATTGTCCAAGGATGCCAGGTCATCCCAAGAATCAAAGGCGCCATCCCAGAAACCCATTATAAAAGGGTCCCCCAGCGAACGGGATTTAAGACCACTATGTATCTTTGCCAAAAAAAGTAATTATTTTATGCATAACCCCGTTCGCGTACGTTTTGCTCCCAGCCCCACGGGTCCTTTACACATAGGTGGGGTCCGTACAGCCCTTTTCAACTATTTATTTGCCAAAAAACACGGAGGTAAGACCATTCTCAGGATTGAGGACACCGATCAAAACAGATATGTTGAAGGTGCGGAAGCCTATATCACCAAAGCCTTGGAATGGTGCGGTATTGTATTTGATGAAGGTCCTTTACAAAAAGGTCCCTATGGCCCTTATCGACAAAGTGAACGAAAGCACCTGTACAGGTCTTATGCCGACCAATTGGTGAAAAATGGAAAGGCCTATTACGCGTTTGACACCGCCGAAGCCTTGGATGCCCATAGAAAGGGGCATGAAGCCAAAGGGAAAACCTTTATCTACAACTGGCATAATCGTCTGAAGCTGGACAACTCCCTGACCATGGATGCCCCAACCCTTCAAAAACGGTTGGCCTCTGGAGCCGAATATGTAATCCGTTTTTACAGCCCACAAGACAAAACCATAACCCTTACCGACCTCATTCGTGGAGAAATCACTATAGATACCAATATATTGGATGATAAAGTGCTGTTCAAGTCAGACGGCATGCCCACCTATCATCTGGCCAACATTGTGGATGACCACCTTATGGAAATTACGCACGTAATCCGAGGTGAGGAATGGTTGCCCTCCCTAGCACTGCACCAACTTTTATATGAGGCCTTTGAATGGACTCCGCCCGCATTTGCCCACTTACCCCTTATCATGAAACCTACCGGTAAGGGAAAACTCAGTAAGAGAGATGGTGAAAAAGGCGGTTTTCCCATCTATCCCCTGTCCTGGAGAGACTCCCTAGGTTACAAGGAAGCGGGCTACTTTAAAGAAGCCGTGGTCAACTTTTTGGCCATGCTTGGATGGAATCCCGGCACGGAACAGGAGATTTTTTCCATGGAGGAGCTGCAATCTGAATTCACCTTGGAGCGCGTCAATAAGTCCGGAGCCCGCTTTGATCCCGAAAAAACCAAATGGTATAACCAACAATGGCTCCAACAAAAGACCAATACGGAATTGGCACGCTTATTTATGCCCTATCTACAGCAACGTCCGGGATACCCCATTGACTTTCCATTATTACACAATGCACCCGATGAAGTTGCCTACGTAGAAAAGGTAATTGGCCTTATTAAGGAACGTGCCCTATTTATCCAGGATTTCTGGGAGTTGGGAAATTTCTTTTTCAAAGCCCCTACAAGCTATGATGCCAAAGCGGTAAAAAAACAATGGAAACAAGAAACTCCGGAAATCATGGGAAAAGTCTCAAACCTGTTGGCATCCATCGATGGGTTTTCCGCTCAAAATGTGGAGAACGCGGTCAAAGAATGGATTCAAACCAACCAACTCTCCTTTGGAAAGGTAATGCCCCCATTGCGCCTGGTCATCGTTGGCGATATGAAGGGTCCCCATATATTTGATATCATCTCCCTTATCGGTAAGGAAGAGACCCTGGCCCGAATAGAGTATGCCCTTCAAAACATACACACCCCTTAGCGTATGATCAAACTTCATTTCGTAACTTGTTATCAATTTTAAAACAGTACACTATGGGTTCCTTTATTTTTATTCCTTTTATCTTTTTTGGACTGCTGATTTTGCTGTCCTCTTTTTTTGTGGTCAAGCAACAAACCGCCGTAGTCATTGAACGGTTCGGTAGATTTCACAGCATTCGCAATTCGGGCTTACAAATGAAAATTCCGTTAGTGGATAGGATAGCTGGAAGACTTAGCTTGAAAATACAGCAATTGGATGTTATCGTGGAGACTAAGACCTTGGACGATGTATTTGTGAAGATTAAAGTATCGGTTCAATACGTCGTCATA
>JBFOLQ010000596.1:0-4071 GCA_040830145.1 Flavobacteriaceae bacterium
CAATACGCTCCCGTGGTGCTGGATGTCACCCATTCCCTTCAGCAGCCCAATCAGGCCTCCGGTGTAACGGGAGGGCGACCAGCCCTTATCGGTACCATGGCCCGTGCGGGAGTGGCCGCCGGAGTGGACGGACTCTTTATGGAAACCCATTTTGACCCTAAAAATGCCAAAAGTGATGGGGCCAATATGTTACCCTTGGATCAATTGCAACAATTGTTGACCGATATAACAACCCTTAGGCAAGCAGTTAGTTCCCTTTCTTGATCTGAATAGGGGCCAATCAATGACATTCAGCTAAAAGTATGAATCATTGACCTAACTATATGTAGCTTTATGCAAAGCTCAAAAATGTACAAACGAATAATTATTCCCCTTTTTGGTTCAATATGCGCACTACTTGTTCTTTCATTGGGTTCGTGCAAGAATCGTAATCAAGGCATAGCCGCCGATATCGCTTCCAAAAAGCCAAACATCATCCTAATCATGGCCGATGACCTAGGTTATGAAACCATAGGTGTCAATGGTTCGGAAGAATACACCACGCCCCATTTGGACCAGATGGCCCAAAATGGGATGCAGTTTACCCAGTGCCACGCAACACCCCTATGTACCCCATCACGGGTACAGTTGATGACCGGAAAGTATAATTTTAGGAACTATATTGGTTTTGGTTTACTGGATTCCAATGAAAAAACCTTTGCCCACTACCTTAAAGAAGATGGATACAAAACGTTCGTTGCTGGGAAATGGCAGTTATTGGGAAATGCCAAACAACGCGAACTCGCCCAGGGAAAAGTGGGCAGCACCCCGGAACAGGCAGGTTTTGATGACTATTGCCTATGGCAGCTCGACGAGCGCGGCAATCGCTATGCCAATCCACACCTTTCCTTTAAAAATGGAAAGGCCATGGATTTCAAGGAACAATTTGGACCCGACATTTTTGTTGATCAAATAGCTTCCTTTATGGAGCGCCACCGTAATGACCCCTTTCTGGTGTATTATCCCATGGCCCTCACCCACGACCCTTTTGTCCCTACCCCCCTAAATCCCGATTTTGGGGACTTTGACACTTCCAAATACCAATCAGACCCCCGTTATTTTGGGGAAATGGTCAGTTATATGGATCAATTGGTGGGGAAAATCCTCGACACCGTGGAATCATTGGGGCTCAGTGAAAATACCCTCATCCTATTTTTGGGTGATAATGGCACCCACCCCTCAGTGGTCTCTAGGTGGAAAGGCCAAAGGATACAGGGCAATAAGGGACACACCACCAAGGCGGGCACCCATGTTCCCTTGATCGCACAATGGAAAGGGACCATCACTGCAGGTCAGATCAATGACAATCTCATTGACCTCAGTGACTTTCTTCCAACTATGGTGGAGACCGTCTCAGGAAAAAAGTTGGGCACCTCCCAGACGGATGGGCACAGTTTTCATTCCCAATTGCTCGGTTTGGCGTCCACGCCAAGGGAATGGATATTTTGCCATTATGACCCGAACTGGGGAAAATTTAAACCCTCGCGATTTGTACAGAACCATTCATGGAAATTATATGGGGATGGCCGGTTCTACCATATTGGGAACGATCCCAGGGAAACCCACCCCTTATCCATAGCAGTGCAGCCTGATTCCGTGGCCCAGCTTATCACAACGTTCAATACCGTTTTGGCACAATACAAAAAGTAGAAAATGAAACCCATCAAAGCCCTAATGATAGTCTGTACTTCCTTTGTGATGTGGAATGTTACCAGTTGCAAGGAAGAACACCCAAAAGAGCCCTCCCCTAAAAGACCCAACATTGTCTTTATCATGAGTGATGACCACGCCTATCAGGCCATCAGTGCCTATGATGATAGACTAATACAGACCCCAAATATTGATCGTATTGCCAATGGTGGCATGCGATTCACCAATGCTACGGTCACCAATAGTATCTGTGCCCCTTCCCGAGCCGTCATCTTGACCGGAAAGCACAGCCACATCAATGGAAAAATCGACAATCTTTCCCCCTTTGACACCACCAATGTGACCTTTCCGCAACTACTGCATAAGGCAGGTTACCAAACCGCTATGTTTGGCAAACTCCACTTTGGGAACAACCCGAAAGGGTTTGATGAATTCAAGATACTTCCGGGACAAGGTGACTACTATAATCCCAGGTTCATTACCCAAAAAGGGGACACCACCATCACCGGTTATGTCACGGATATCATTACCGACCTTACCTTGGATTGGATGGAACACCGCCGCAATCCCAACAAGCCCTTCCTGTTGATGTACCTACATAAGGCCCCCCACCGTGCATGGCTCCCCGCCGAAAGACATTACAAGGAGTTCACACAAAAAGAATTTCCCCTGCCCGAGACCCTCTTTGACGATTATGCCAACAGAGGAACTGCGGCAAAAACAGCTGAGATGGGTATTTTAAGGCATATGTACCTAGGATATGACAACAAGCTGTCCCCCGAAATCCTCGACACCTTAAAAATTGATAGGCGTATCAATCGCAGTCCCCTGTCCCGGCTCAATCCAGAACAAAGAAAGGCGTGGGATGCCGTGTATGGCCCTATTGGGGATGACCTGCAAAAACGCTATCACACTATGGACGATTCTACCCTGACAGTATGGAAATATCAACGATACATGCAGGATTATTTGGCTACCATCGCTACAGTTGATGAAAATGTGGGGCGGTTATTGGATTACCTCGATCACCATGGGCTTTCGGAAAACACGGTGGTCATCTATACCTCAGATCAAGGCTTTTATTTAGGGGAGCATGGTTGGTTTGACAAGCGTTTTATGTACAACGAATCATTCAAGACTCCCCTATTGATACAATGGCCCCATGTAATCAAGCCCGGCATTACGGAGGACGAAATGGTACAGAACCTGGATTTCGCCCAGACCTTTTTGGACATGGCCGGGGTAACCGCCCCTGAGGTTATGCAAGGGGAAAGCCTATTACCTCTTTTAAAAGGTGAAAAGGATGCCTGGGACCGTGATGCCGTATACTATCACTACTATGAATACCCTGCCGAGCATGCCGTAAAACGACACTATGGTATAGCCACGAAGGCACATAAGCTCATCCATTTTTATTATGATATGGATGAATGGGAACTTTATGACCTTCAAAAAGATCCTTACGAACTGCACAATCTCTATCATGAGCCCGCGTATGGTGAAACGGTCGCGAAAATGAAACGGAAGCTGCAAGAAATACGGGTCAAATACAAGGATTCAGACTCACTGGGCAACCATTATATTGACCTCTATAAGGATAAGGGTTGGATTGAGTGAACGCTGGTTCCAGGGCGAACATTATTTTGAAGGCCAAAACCCCTTCTTATATACCGAATGGGCATCCATTAGTATCTCTGTCAGGACTTGGTGGTTTATCTCTTGGGGCGTCCTATACCGTAAGGACCGCATTACCTTTCGGTTCTCGGTGACCATTTGATCCAAATGTTTGGTCAAATGGGCCGAAGCCCAAAAACCGACATCCACGAACCCTTTACCCCTGGGGGCGTTTAAATAACAAAAAGGGGTCTTGCCAAAGTAGTAGAACGGGACGCGGTATTTAAACTTGAGCTCAATATCCGGAAACATCCCCTCAATGGTCACCTGTAGTTGTAACAATATGCCCTTAAAGGGCTCCTCTTGGGACAGGATGTAGTCTTCAGCGGGGTTCACGTCACGTATTTGGGACTAAATATACAGTATACCGAGTTTTTCTGGGAAAAAGTTGTGTAATTCATTGTCATTATTAACTTTGTATTTCAAAGTACTTTAAAATGAGTAATGAAGATTATTTGAACGACCTTACGGAGATAAAGAATCTGATGCGCCGTTCCTCCCGCTTTCTCTCCCTCAGTGGGCTATCTGGGATTCTTGCCGGCATGTATGCCCTCATTGGGGCTGCCATTGCCCATAGATACTTTATGCCACAGACCGATGGTTATGTGACCCTGCACAGCCATAATTTCAAAATGATGCTGTTGATTTTGGCCCTCATAGCCCTGGCCAGTGTGGTAACGGCTTATTTTCTTACCCTGAAAAAAGCCA
>JBFOLQ010000597.1:0-3152 GCA_040830145.1 Flavobacteriaceae bacterium
CAGGGAGTGGTACTGCCTACGGGTGTGTGCGCCGATTTGTGAGCCTCTGACTATGAAACCATGATTTCTGTGGCGCTCAGTATGGAGCCCCTATGGGAAAAGGCATTGGTGAAGGTTTGGAGGCAAGTGGCAACCCCTGAAAAGTTGCTATCCATCTACAGCAAGATATAAGCATTTGTTGCAATGCGCTGGTTGGCCAAGTTCATTTATTTTAAGCTGATGGGATGGAAGTTTATAGGCACTTTTCCCCAAGTGGATAAATGCGTAGTTATTGTGGTTCCACATACCCATTGGTACGATTTTTTTCTGGGGCTGATCGTACGTGAGATTATAGGAAAGGAAATCAATTACATAGGAAAGAAAAGCCTTTTTGAGTCCCCCTTGGGATGGTTCTTCCGTTGGACCGGGGGCGCACCCATAGACCGAACCAAAAATAACGATACCGTAACGGCCATTGCCCAGATTTTCAAGGAGCGGAATGTATTCCGATTGGCACTTTCCCCGGAAGGTACCCGTAAAAAAGTGACCCAATGGCGTACGGGCTTTTATTATATTGCCAAGAAGGCCCAAGTACCCATAGTGATGGTGGCCTTTGATTTTGGGAAAAAACAGGTAAAGATATCCGATGCCCATTTTACCACTGAGGATAAGGAGACTGACTTTAAGGGATATCATACTTTTTTTAAGGGAGTATTGGGAAAAGTACCGGACTATAGTTTTTGAGTACAATCTCTATCGAAGCACTTGAACACCTGTGTAGAGGGCATGCCCGATGTGGGGAGCCTGGTCCATATGCCCTCTTCCGTGACTACCTTGTGGGTGAATATGGGATATATTTACATCCCAAACAGTATGGATGAAACCGGAAATTCTTATCAAAAACAGTTGGTTGTAAAAAATTGAAAATAACGTACGTTGAGCTATGGTAGGGTAAAAGTGAAATGGTAAAAACCTACCGAACAAACTAAAGGGGGCACTCTCAAGAGTGCCCCCTTTTTTATGAAATGAATTTATGTTAAAAAAAAGTGCATTTCATCGATAATTATTTGATGTTCATATAGTTTCACCGTGGGTTAAACGCCTCCTGAAAATTTTTGCATAATGTTGTTGTGCACTGACCGTAGTAACCAAAATCAAAACAATGAAAAAGAAAACTACTAACCTCCTTTTATGTTGTGGTTTGTTGTGGGCTGGAATGGTTATGGCTCAAACAGATCAGCAAAATGACGGTTTTTCCCTTCGGATCAATGCGGGTGGTATGGCCACTACCTACGACCACAATGATTTTGTGGCTGACACTTATTATGATACGGGCCATACATTGGACAGACCGCAAACGGGCCTACCGGAACCCTACCAAACCTTTCGTTTTAGCCGTAGCCAGGTGATGGGCTACGATATTCCCTTGGAAAACGGGGAATATACGGTAAACCTCCGCTTTGCCGAACTCTGGTTTGGAGCCACGGGTGGTGGTTCCGGGGGTGTGGGCAGCCGTGTCTTTGATGTCAACCTGGAAGGGCAATTGGCCGAGGACAATCTGGACATCTTTGCTGAGGTGGGAGCCGATGCCATGCTGGTCAAGACCCATACGGTAACGGTGACTGACGGAGTGTTGAACATTGACTTTGACGCCCGTGAAGAAGTTGGTGGTGAACGCCACCCCGTCATCAATGCCATTGAAATCTTGGGTGGAGATTTTGAACCTGAACAAAGACCATTTATATTTTCATTTAGGCCAGGCGGTAATTATGATGGATTAACACTTCCTATTCATATTGCCCCTCAGTACCAATATAACTACAGTGTAGATTGGGGTGATGGGAATATCGACGAGAACGTAACCGGGGCTATTGCCCATACCTATGGCTCGAGTTCCATTACTTATGAAGTAAAAATATGGGGAGATTTTCCAAAGCCAATTCTGAGTTTAGAGCATAATTCTTGTGATGGCCCGGAATACAAAATACTTCAATGGGGAGACCAAAAATGGCAAAATTTGGAAAGTTCCTTTGAGAATGCATTACTGGATATTGAGGCAATCGATATCCCCGACTTAAGTGAATGTACCGGTATTCGAAACATGTTTAAAAATTCCGGAATGTCCGGCAGCGGTATGGCCTTGATCCCTCAATGGGATATAAGTGGTTTCACAGATTTATCCGGCCTTTTTCACGGAACGGCCTTTAATGAAGATATCTCGAATTGGGATGTTTCCCATGTTACCGATATGTCTTATATGTTTTCTTCAGGCACCTTGGGTTGTGGCGATAGTCCTATCCCATTGGGAGGGGCCTTCAATCAAGACATATCCACTTGGGACGTGTCCAATGTGGAAAGCATGGAGGGAATGTTCAGTGGATCTCATTTCGATAAAGATATTTCTTCATGGGACGTTAGTAAGGTTACGAACATGGCCGGTATGTTCGCGGGATCGAATTTCAACCAAAATATTTTAAGTTGGGATGTTTCTCAAGTAATCAATATGGCTTATATGTTTTCCGGCAATGCATATAGTGAAGTACCAATATCAAATGTTGGAGGGAATTTCAATCAACCTTTGAATACTTGGGATGTTTCCAATGTTACAAACATGTCAAGCATGTTCGATGGTGCTGCGTCTTTTAACCAATATATCGGGGATTGGGATGTTTCGAAAGTGACCGACATGGGTAGAATGTTCTTCTCAGCTCGTAATTTCAATCAAGATATCGGGGATTGGGATGTTTCAAACGTGACGAACATGAATTCGATGTTCGCAGATGGATTTATATACCAAAACTCTGACCCTTATGTCTTTAGCCAAGATATTGGGGATTGGGATGTTTCAAGCGTAAAGAATATGAATTCTATGTTCAATGGAGCTGAAAACTTCAATCAAGACATTGGAAATTGGGATGTTTCAAATGTGATTCGTATGGTTGAAATGTTCAGAGGTGCAGAAAACTTCAACCAAGATATAGGAGGTTGGGATGTTTCCAATGTTACAAACATGGAAAGCATGTTCAGAGGTGCAGAAAATTTCAACCAAGATATTGGGAATTGGGATGTTTCAAATATTGTACCTGGTGAATATTCATGGTCAAGAGTTGGTTTAGAAAGTATGTTTACAAACTCTGGCCTATCCAATAACAATTATGATAAAATCCTAGTAG
>JBFOLQ010000598.1:0-4709 GCA_040830145.1 Flavobacteriaceae bacterium
AAGAAAGTAGTAATGGAAAGTCAAAGCCATATTCTATGCCCGCATTGCCGGCCACAAATAGAAATGGCCCATTGTCCTTATCCTCCGAGTTTACCTCATTCTCAAAATTGGCGTAGCCCAGACCGCCCCCACCTCCGAAATACCAATTTAAGTTGGGTTGGATTTCATAGAGCCATTGGAAGACTCCCGCCAATTTTACGGCGTTGAACTCCCTACTATTACGAAAACCTAGATTGGCCTCCAAGCGGTTATAGCGCATCATTTTATGTTGATATGAAACTTCTGCACCAAAACCATCACTGTCCCCCAAGCGCAATCCAATGGTATTGTCAGCAATTTCTTGGGCCTGAAGCCCCATTGATACAAAACAAAATAAAATGGTAAAACAGTTGCAAAATTTCATGGTTCTCGAGCTTTTGGTATAATGCCTGCAAAAATAAAAATTGGGATACCCCTTCAAACATTAAAAACTTAACTTAGGCCCTTAAATTGTTTTGGGTGGATAAAAATTTGTTATTGAAGTTACGGCAATCGTTGGACGGGGACCTTCGTTTTGACACACTTACGCGACGTCTATATGCCACGGACGCTTCGGTGTACCGCAAACTTCCATTGGCCGTCGCGTTGCCCATAAATGTGGACGATGTCAAAAAATTGGTGTTGTTTGCCAATGACCAGGGGGTTGGACTTATACCACGTACCGCGGGTACTTCCTTGGCAGGACAATGTGTGGGGGATGGAATTGTTGTGGATGTATCCAAACATTTCACTGAGATACTTTCATTTGACCAGGAGAAAAAACAAGTGACCGTACAACCAGGTGTCATTCGGGATGAACTGAATAGATACCTACACCCATACGGACTCTTTTTTGGGCCCAATACTTCCACAGCCAATCGATGTATGATTGGGGGAATGGTAGGCAATAATTCGTCGGGCACGACCTCTATCCAATACGGTGTGACACGCGATAAAGTGATTGCCATGAAGACCATCCTATCCGATGGAAGTGAAGCGTTCTTTTCAACAGAGAGCCCGGATGATTTTCTAAAGGACACCCATAAAAATGAATTTAAATCATCAATTCACAAAAATATATATAATGAATTGATTGATAAGAGAATAAAAGAAGAAATACTAAAAGAATTTCCCAAGCCTTCCATCCATAGGAGAAATACGGGGTATGCTGTGGATGCCCTTTTGAAGAGCGAACTGTTTGGCGGAAACCGGAAGGGAATCAACCTATGTGAACTGCTCAGTGGTAGTGAAGGCACGCTGGCCTTTACCACAGAGGTCACACTTCAATTGGATGACCTGCCCCCCCCGTTTTCGGCCATGATGGTTACCCATTACCACACATTGGAGGATTGCTTGGCAGATGTAGCCCCTGCCATGGAACACAATCTCCATACCTGTGAAATGATGGACAAGGTAATTCTGGATTGTACCAAGAACAATCGGGAACAACTCAAGAACCGTTTTTTTGTAGAGGGTGACCCTGCGGCCTTACTCATGTTGGAACTGCGGGATACCACGGAGGTGGGCCTGGCTGCCCAAATTGCCCAACTCAATGCTTCTATGGAGATGGGAGGACGCAGTTATGCCCGTCCCGTCTTGACCGGGGAAGATATTTCCAGGGCCTTGGAGCTACGCAAGGCAGGTCTGGGCCTTTTGGGCAACATGATAGGAGATCGCAAGGCCGTGGCATGCATTGAGGATACAGCTGTGGCCGTGGAAGACCTGAAGGACTTTATAGGAGAGTTTACCAACATAATGGAAGGGTATGGGCAGCAAGCCGTATACTATGCCCATGCTGGGGCCGGGGAGCTCCACCTACGGCCCATTCTGGATTTAAAGAAGTCAACCGATGTTTCCCTTTTTAGGGCCATCACCACCGACGTGGCCCATTTGACCAAAAAATATAGGGGGTCCTTTAGTGGGGAACATGGGGATGGCATTGTGCGTGCTGAATTCCTTCCCCTGATGATAGGGGAAGAAAATTACGGATTGCTCAAAAGGATAAAAAGCTATTTTGACCCCAAAGGAATCTTTAATCCTGGAAAGATTGTGGATGCCTATCCCATGGATGATTCCTTTAGGTACGAGGTGGACCGCAACGAACCCCAGATTGAAACGTTTTTTGATTTTTCGGATAGCCAGGGAATCCTCCGGGCGGCCGAAAAATGCAATGGAAGCGGGGATTGCCGTAAAACCCATAAGGCCAAGGGAGGGATGTGTCCCAGTTACCATGCGACTAAAAATGAACAGGATACCACTAGGGGACGTGCCAATGCCCTGCGTGAGTTCCTTACCCAGGAAGGACAAGACAATAGGTTTGACCATAGGGAATTAAAGGACGTCTTTGACCTTTGTTTAAGTTGTAAGGCCTGTGCATCAGAGTGCCCTAGTAATGTGGATGTATCAGCCCTAAAGGCTGAATTTCTATACCAATACCAAGAGACGAACGGATATTCTCTACGAAGCAAGTTGTTTGCACACAATACAAAGCTCAACGCGTTGGCGGCCAAGATTCCGGGTATGGCCAACGCCATCTACAACTCATTTATAGGGGGGCTGCTTAAAAAAGCAATGGGCATAGCCCCCGAAAGATCATTTCCCAAAATATCAAGTTTTTCATTTGATAAATATATTCAAAATACTGAAAAAGAGAATTTTGAAACTTCAAAAAAAGTAGTGTTGTATGTGGATGAATTTACAAGGTTTCTCGATGTGGAAGTCGGGAAGGATGCTGTGGATTTGTTGACAAACTTGGGGTATGGGATAGAGCTGTTTTATGGGGAAAGTGGACGTACGTACATCTCTAAAGGGTTTTTGGGACAAGCGCGGAAATTGGCAGGTAAGAACATGGATTCCCTGTTGGGTTTTGCAAAAAGGGGTATCCCCGTAGTGGGACTTGAACCTTCGGCCATTTTAACGTTTCGTGACGAATATGGCAGATTTGGTTTTGAACAGGAAATCACCTCAAAGGTAAGGGACAATTGCTTTTTGATTGAAGAGTTTTTGGCCCGGGAGATTGAGCATGGAAACATTACCAAAGCATCCTTCACCAAGGAGTCCAAAAAAATAAAGATTCATGGGCATTGCCATCAAAAGGCACTGTCCAACCAAAAAGTGACCTTTGATATACTCAATCTTCCCGAGAATTATGCTGTAACCATCATTCCTTCCGGTTGTTGTGGTATGGCGGGATCGTTTGGTTATGAAAGGGAGCATTACCGGACGAGCATGCAGATAGGGGAGCTGCAATTGTTCCCTGCTGTACGGAAATCACCCGAAGATACCCTTATTTCGGCCAATGGCACCAGTTGTAGACATCAGATTTACGACGGAACCGGAAGAAAGGCCCAGCATCCGGTGACGATTCTTAAGAATGCTCTACTCTGCGGCTGAGGCTTCCTCGGTTTCACCCTCCTTCCCACTCTTTTTACTGGTAATGGAGGCAATGAGTTCGTGGATGTCCATTTCCTTTAACTCCTCATCCGCGTAGAATGGGGATAGTTTATCAAAGTTGTATCGGTATATTTTCCACCTTTTAAAGGAGTATTCAAGTGCCGTGAGGCTTTCTACCCAATCCCCTGAATTCAAATAGGTACAATTGCCCCTTTTGGTCATGTTGATTTCTTTTTTGGGATGGTGGATATGCCCGCAGATGACATAGTCATAGTGATTCTCAATGGCAAGGTCAATGGCGGTTTTCTCAAAATTGTCAATATACTTCACAGCTCCTTTGACACTGCTTTTTATCCGTTTTGCCAAGGAATACCGTTCACGCCCGGTTTTGATAAGGATCCAGTTTACAAAACGGTTCATCAAAATCAATAAATCGTAACCATAACTCCCCAATTTGGCAAGCCATTTGGCATTTTGAATGGAAACATCAAAGACATCACCATGAAAGAACCAGGCCTTTTTCCCGTCAAGGTTGAGCACCAGTTTATCGCATAGATGAAAATTTCCCATGGACGAGCCACTGAACTTCCTCAAGGTTTCATCGTGGTTGCCCGTGATGTAGTATACCTCTGTACCCCTGGATGCCATCCCCACAATTTTCTTGAGTACCTTCATATGGGCAGGCGGAAAATACCTTTTTTTGAACTGCCACATATCAATGATGTCACCGTTCAAAACCAATTTTTTGGGCGCAATACTACTCAGGTAGGCTATGAGTTCTTCCGCATGGCAGCCATAGGTGCCCAAATGTACATCGGATATGACTACTACCTCAATCTTCCTCTTCTTCAAAAGAAATGATTTTCCGACAAAATAAACCTATAGGTATAAATTTACCGTAACTATAAGATGAACAATGGCTAAGTTTAATGTTAATTTTTTGTTACCCAAACCTTGGTGAATCCAAAGTGTGTACCAATGAAACGTGCTGTGTTGGGTACGGATAGGACCTTTGATGATCTTTTCCCTTATATAGGTTGGGTCAGTAGATCCCGAAAATCAAAATAACACGCAACCATTCCTTTGCTTCCCATTTTGTGTTCCGTACATCTTTTGGTAAGCTTATCTTTAAGATTTACCTTTGGTGACCAACTCTACAAAAATGGCAGGAAATTCCTTTGGCACCCTTTTTAGACTGACTACTTTCGGAGAATCCCATGGCCCGGCCATTGGGGGTATTATCGATGGGTGTCCCGCCGGATTGGAAGTGGATATGCAAAAGGTGCAAACGGAACTCA
>JBFOLQ010000599.1:0-3400 GCA_040830145.1 Flavobacteriaceae bacterium
TCCATGAAATTGGTTAGGAGAGTCTTGCAGGCATGGTCAAAGAGATAGCAACCATATTCGGCCGTATCAGAAATGACCCGGTTCATCTCAAACAACTTTTTTCGGGCGATGGTATTGGCAATGAGGGGGGTCTCGTGCAATGACTCATAATAGGCAGATTCACCAATGATGCCAGATTCCGTCATGGTCTCGAATGCCAGTTCCACGCCAGATTTTACAAAGGCGACCATGAGTACGCCATGGTCATAGTACTCCTGCTCTTCAATGGAATCGTTTCCAGCAGGGGTTTTCTCAAAAGCGGTTTCTCCAGTAGCTGCCCGCCATCCCAAGAGATTGGCATCATCATTGCCCCAATCTTCCATCATGGTCTTCGAGAAATGACCTGTCATGATGTCGTCCATGTGTTTTTGGAACAATGGCCTCATGATGTCCTTTAGTTCCTCGGCCAGCTCAAAGGCTTTTATCTTGGCAGGATTGGAGAGTCGATCCATCATATTGGTGATACCACCATACTTTAACCCCTCTGTGATGGTTTCCCATCCGTATTGGATTAATTTGGATGCGTATCCGGCATCAATGCCCTTTTCCAACATTTTGTCAAAGCATAGAATGGATCCAGTCTGCAGTAATCCACAAAGAATGGTCTGTTCACCCATTAGATCACTTTTCACCTCTGCCACAAAGGAGGATTCGATTACCCCTGCCTTGTGCCCGCCAGTGGCGGCAGCATATGCCTTGGCCTGGGCCAATCCTTTGCCCTCAGGATCATTTTCGGGGTGTACGGCAATTAGGGTGGGTACCCCAAACCCCCTTTTGTACTCTTCCCGTACCTCAGATCCGGGACTCTTGGGAGCGACCATGATAACGGTTAGATCCTTACGGACCTGCATCCCTTCCTCTACAATGTTGAATCCATGGGAATATGACAGTGTGGCTCCCTTTTTCATAAGGGGCATAACGGTAGAGACTACATTGGTATGTTGTTTATCCGGTGTTAGGTTGATGACAAGGTCAGCTGTGGGCAGCAAATCTTCATACGAACCAACCGTAAAACCATTTTCAGTGGCATTCAGGTACGATTGGCGCTTTTCTCGAATTGCGGCCTCACGGAGGGTATATGAAATATCCAGACCCGAATCCCTCATGTTCAACCCTTGGTTGAGACCTTGGGCACCACAGCCTACAATTACAATTTTCTTCCCTTTTAGAGCATTCACACCATCGGCAAATTCATTGGCTTCCATGAATCGGCATTTCCCCAATTGGGCCAATTGATCTCTCAGTGATAATGTGTTAAAATAATTTGCCATTTTTTGTTTTCGTTTTTATGCGTGTTGGTTATTGAATTCTTGAAACTCCCTTAGGATGGACGAAATCTGCATTTCACCCTTGGATACGGCAATACGGCCCGAACGTACAAATTGTAGAATGCCATAAGGCTTTAAATCCTCATACATTTCGTCAATTTCCCCTCTTCTACCGGTTTTGGCCAGTACAAAGAAATCACGGGACACCGTGACAATCTGTGAATTACTCTCTTTGATGATGTTTTGGATTTGCCGTTCATCAAAAAGAAGGTTTGAGGCAATCTTAAAAAGAGCGGATTCTTGATAGATGATTTCCTCATCCAAATGGTAGAACGCCCTAATGACCTCAATTTGCTTCTCAATTTGCCCCACAATGTTCCGCACCCACTTATCAGTGGTATGGACCACAATGGTGAATTTGGAAATGTGCTCGATTTCTGATTTCGAAACGTTTAAGCTCTCAATGTTGATATGCCTTTTCAGGAATATCCCTGATATCCGATTCAGCAGGCCTACATTGTTCTCGGAATAGACCGATATGGTGTACCACTTATTTTCCACCTGAATACATTTAGATTAAAATTTTGTCTTTTATGGTTTTTAAGTACCAAAGCCGTTTATTTCCACACGTTTGGAATCGCCATCCACTTTTTATTTTAGACGAATGTCAGATACCGAGGCCCCTGAAGGGATCATGGGAAATACGTTGTCTTCTTTTTCTACGACCACCTCTAAAAAATAAGGGCCTTCATGGGCAATCATTTCCCTTACGGTCTCCGCTAGGTTCTTTCGTTCCGTGACCCGTTGGGCCTTTAGATGGTACCCTTCCGCAATCTTTACAAAATCGGGATTGGTCATGACCGTGGAGGCATAGCGTTTCTCAAAAAACAATTGTTGCCACTGGCGGACCATCCCTAAAAAGTCGTTGTTGAGCACTACTATTTTCACGGGCAGTTTGTGTTGAAAAATAACCCCAAGCTCCTGAATGGTCATTTGGTACCCCCCATCACCGATGACGGCGACGACCTCACGATCGGGAGCCCCCATTTTGGCCCCGATGGCCGCAGGTAGTGCAAAACCCATTGTTCCCAATCCACCGGAGGTAATATTACTTTTACTTTGTTTGAACTTGGCATACCGGCAGGCAATCATCTGATGCTGGCCCACATCACTCACAATAACGGCCTTATGTCCCGTGGCTTGATTGATTTCATCCATTACCTCTCCCATGGTAAGCCCTGGTTTCGTAGGGTTTAAGTCCCTTTTGATGACGGCATCGTACTCAATGTCATATTTGACCTTGAATTGGTGCAACCAATCACTGTGTTCATTGGGTTCTATAAGGGGAAGCAATGCACCCAAGGTTTCCTTGGCATCTCCCAAAACGGCTACGTCTGCCTTTACGTTTTTATCTATTTCAGCAGGGTCGATCTCAAAGTGGATGACCTTGGCTTGTTTGGCATAGGTTTCCAATTTACCGGTCACCCGGTCGTCAAAACGCATACCTATGGCAATAAGCACATCACATTCGTTGGTTAGCATATTGGGACCATAATTACCATGCATGCCCACCATCCCCACATTCAAGGGGTGGTCTGAATCCATGGCAGATAGTCCCATAATGGTCCACGCAGCAGGAATTCCTGCCTTTTCCACCAACTCCTTGAGTTCCTCCTCCGCTTCGCCCAGTATAACACCCTGTCCAAATACAATAAGGGGTTTTTTGGCCTTGTTTATAAGGTTGGCCGCGGCTTGGATGGTCTCAGTTTTGGCAACAGGCTTCGGATTGTAACTGCGTACCCCGGTACAGGGTTCGTATTCAAATTCAAATTCCTCAAATTGCGCATTTTTGGTAATGTCAATCAATACGGGACCTGGTCGGCCTGATCGTGCAATGTAAAATGCCTTGGCCATCACCTCAGGTATTTCAGTAGCCTTGGTAATTTGATGGTTCCATTTTGTAACGGGTGTGGAAATTCCTATAATATCAGTCTCTTGAAAGGCATCGGAACCCAAAAGATGACGGGGCACCTGTCCTGTAATGCACACAATGGGGGTACTGTCTATTTGGGCATCGGCCAATCCCGTTACCA
>JBFOLQ010000600.1:0-9559 GCA_040830145.1 Flavobacteriaceae bacterium
AAATGATGCCTCCCATAAGGTAGCGGGCCACACTTTTGTTCTTGGGAGGAATATGGATGGGTTCCCCATCAATGTCCTTCACCCTCGATTTCTTGATGTACCATGTGGCCAAAATGCCCAAGCCAACCGCTGAACCTATGATGCCGTACATATGGAAGGATTGAAATTGGAACATCTCATAAATGCGATACCAGGAAACAGCCTCTGATTTGACCAGTACGATGCCAAAGAAAATCCCAACCAATAAAAACTTGATAAACTTCATAGCTTTTTATGTAAAGATGAGTGGTAGTATAAAATGCGTCATGAGCAGTCCTCCAATAAAAAAACCAATGACCGCTATCAAGGAAGGCACTTGTAGGTTGCTTAAGCCCGAGATGGCATGTCCTGAGGTGCAGCCACCGGCATATCGTGTGCCAAAGCCCACCAAGAAACCGGCACCTATTAAAATGACCAGCCCCTTTGGGGTAAGTACATTTTCCCATGCGTACATTTCAGGGGGCAATAAGGTGGTTCCAGCATCTTTAAAGCCCATGTGGTCAAGGGCTGTAATGGTTTCCGGGTTGAGCTCAATGGGCGAACCATCCGATAAAAATGCAGAGGCCAAATACCCGCCAATAATGGCCCCGACGACCACAACAAGGTTCCAACGTTGTGCTTTCCAATCAAACCGAAAAAAATCAGCATACCTACCGGCACCGCCGATACTGCATAGTGTCCTCAAATTTGAGGACATACCAAACCGCTTTCCAAATAAAATCAACAATACCATGACCAGGGCAATCAAGGGTCCTGACACATACCAAGGCCAAGGTTTTAATAGTACATCCATAGTTCTGTATAAAAATCAGGGCGAAATTAAGAAGTTGGGGAAATAAATCTGTGATGTATGTTACATAGTACCGATTCCCAATTACAAATCAGCCAATCTGCTTGTCCATTTTTCCCGTACCTTCATTATGGCACTCTGCCGTAACTGCGGCTACGCCAGAGCGCCACGGCTTCGGTACAGAAAAAAGCAACCGCCCATTTTCGGCCCATTTGTAATTGGTATAAGACCGGGCCCATTGGAGTGGCGACAGGGTGGAGCCTTGTCATTACATGGCCCTCTTTAGGGGTCAGTTAATGATAATCTCATCAAGGAACAACCAGCTTTTACCCCCTGGATTTGGGTGCCAGGTGGGATTGCTCATTTGGGCTTTGATCCTAACCTTTACAAATTTGGCCTGTGTGGCCGGTAGGTCCAGATCAAAGAATTGAAGTTTGGGTTCGGTATTGGGGGTCTCCTCTGGAAGGGAAATCGTTTTTAGCAACGTAAAATCATGACCGTTTCTAGATGACCACACCGTGATTCCCCTAGGATAAAAAATCCATTGACTGGGCGATGATAGGGCACCGATGGACACTTGGGAAATTTGGGATGTCTCGGCCAATTCCAAGGTGGTGGTCATATGGGTGTTCTCAAACCCCAGCCAATTGCCATCTACGAAATTGACCGTGCCACGCTTTCTGTCAATTAGGGTGTTGGCGCCATTTCCTTTGTATTTGTCGTTGGGGGTTTTATGGAGTACCGCTTGGGCAAATTCACGTGATATTTTATTGAAGGACCTACCAACGGTTTTACTTAATTTCCAATCTTTTTTGTAGCTCACGGCCTTTATTTGGGTAGAGTTCACCAATGTAATGGGTTTTTTATATCGCACGGAGCTTGAATCGGGTTCCGTACCGTCCAGGGTATAGTAAAGTTCCACATCCTCAAAAATGTTGGCAAGCTCCACGAGGAGGGAATCCTTAAAAAAGTGGACATCGGTAATGAAGGTTGGCGGCACCAATTCAGATGAGGCGAAGAGACTATCGGGCATTTTTCCCTGTACCTTGATATCCGGATGGTTTTTGGCAAATGCCAATACGGGTTCTTCCCCGATAGGGGTTCCCCATAAATAGATAGATGTTAAGTTGGGCAATTTGGCAAGTACCTTCAAGGCCCCTTCATCTATTTGGGTACCATACAGATTTAGCAGTTCCAAGTGTTGTAATTTGCCCAAGGTCTCCATGGTTTTGTTGCCTGCCATGGTATTCTGAAGCTGTAAGGCCGTTAGGTTTTTAAATGGCTTCAGGGAAGGTGCCAAGGTATCGTTGAAGTTACCGTTTGCCAGATTGAGGGATACAATATGCTTACCATATTTTTTAAGGCGTTTAAGGGTGTTGTAGGTTAGGTCCCTTTTACCTGAAAGGTTTACCTCGAGTAGGGGGTGGCCTTCGGCCAAAGGCACTGCCCGTATCCCCGATGCGTTGATGTTGGCTAGCCAATCTTCGGGAACGGGCTTTAACTCCTTGGCCAAAAGCCCTCTCGTGGAAGTGTCTTTTTGAAGGTTCTGTAGTAGGCCATCCATTTTTTCGTCCCTCGGTAAATCCTTGACCTGGCAATCAAAACAGTGGTTGTGGGCCATCCACCAATCCAACAGGGCAATTTCTCCCAGGGTGAGCTGTATTTTTCCCTTTGGGGGCATGTGATCTTCATCATCAAGTGGCAATCGTATTTGCGCCAAAAGTGAGGGAACATTCCCTTGAAGGCTGTCCAATATACTTCCAGAATCCCCACCCTGCAAGAGGTCCTGTTGCGCTGCCATATTGAGTCCGCCCTTTGTCTTTTTTGGGTTGTGGCAGCTGGTGCATTTCATATCCATTATGGGGGCAATGATATCATCATAGACCAAGGCTTCCCCTACATTTTCAAGGGCTATCTCCCCGGTTTTCTTTTCTTGGGCAAAGAGATAGCCTTCCCCGTGGGTCATACTTCCCCCATAGTGTCCGGTAAATCCTAAAGCAAGCATGGTAACCATGAACAGGGGAAAATAGGCACGGCCTGCCATTTTATGTGTGGATCGCTGTAAAAGGAACAGCAAGACCGAGGATAGGGTAAACCCTACGGCCCACCAACGATGGCGGAATAGCAACCCCTCATCATAGCCCCCCTTATCTGCCAGCCACCAGCCCGTGGCCAATGATAAGATGGAAAAGAGAGTCGAGACCATCAAAATAAAGGACATGGTTTGGGGTGCCACGATCTTTGATCGTAGCCTGTGATAAAGCTCCATGCAGAAACCCAGTACCAATATGCCAATGGGTAGGTGGACCAAAAGGGGGTGCAGATGTCCTATGTTCATTTTGGGTTATAAGGTTATTTGGTTAGCGGTTTTAGGTGCTGGGCGTGTGTCCAAGGCCCTATCAGTATTCATTATCCAATTTTCCATGTTCCAATGTTATGTCTTGGGGAGTATCATTCAATCAAAATTTCATCCAAGAACAGCCATGGAAGGGTACCTTTTCCTTGGTGCCAGGAGGGAATGGCCTCCAAACTCTCTATGGTCAGCTGTAGCTCTTGATACGTTGATTCCGGGATGGGGATTTGGGCCATCCCCAATTGGGAGGATTGGTGCTCTGTGGGGGAATCCACTGTTTGCTCCCCCAGTTTTTGTTTGGCGGAAAATACCGATATTTTCTTAGGGGCGAATATCCATGCGGAATGATCTGCCAAAAAACCAATCGAAATTTTGGAAATGTGTATGGGAGAGGCCCAACGGAGCTGTAATTGTACGGTGCCTGACTGAAAACCCAACCAAGCCTTTCCCTTTCTGAAATTTTGGTCACCACGCCGCATATCGGACAGGATTTGGGCGCCCTCCCCCGGGTAATTGGGGTGAGGGGATGGAGCAATGGCAATGGCCATCCCCGTAGTGTTTCTTTTTATGCGATACAAGGCTAAGGACGTTGTTTCGCTTGGTAAAAAATCAGGATGTTCGGCACGGGCCCACAATGAGGCGGATTCGTCAATGGAAATGGGATCTTCGTACGTGGTTCCATTGGTTTCAGTGGTTTCACCCAATCCGTATGTGATGGTACTTCCCTCCAAATCCATTTTAAGGAGTACCCTTGCCTCCTTGTGGAACAAGATGGAGTCCACCTCAATCATGGGTGGGGCCATCCGTACCTTTTTGTGGGTAAGGAATGGTGTGGTCTCCCGCTTCTCCTTACAGCCAAGGAACAACAGTATCAACACGATATGTAGCAGGTGCACGCGCATTAGAGTATGTTTAAAAAGAATACACACTTAAAATCAATAGCTTGCAGTTCTGGCGAAGCATCGTTTGAGGTGTTTATCGGGATAAACGACGTAAAGGATGCAAGACCACGGTTCGCAAGATATTGGTTTTTAGAAAATAAGGTTTTTAAACATATTCTCATACCCGAATCAGTTTTATGGGATACGTCTTGCCCGAATTCCATTGGGCCACATACAAATTCTCATCCTTGTCCACACATACGTCATGGGGGTGATAAAAGATTTTGATGGCTTGGTACATGGGGTCAAGAGCTCCATTTCTATACCTGGGGGTACAACCACCGGGAGCTGAGATCAATCGATTGTCCTTATCCAAGATGGAAACAAATCCCGTGCCCTCAGATCCGTCCCCGGACCAGATGGTGGCCAAATAAACATGATCGCCGTGGATTACCGGCCTACAGATATAGGCACCTGGAAGATCATAACTTTCCAGGAACCTTCCATCCATGGAAAAGCGCTTTAACTTGTTTTGTTGTCTCGCCGTAATCAAGAGGGTAGGTCCTCCTGGGCCACGATTATCCATACAGATGCCATGGGCATTGTTGAATAGGTGGTCCTCATCGCCTTTCCCCCCAAAAACAGTGAGCAGTTCACCATCCGCATTGTAGTGGAGGATGTACTGCTTACCATACCCATCAGCGACAAAGACATCCCCATTGGGTGCAATGGTCGTTTCAGTGGGAATGTACTGTTCCTTTGTGTCATATTTGCCACTTTCCCTCGGATAAGGGAACACTTGCACCTCCTTGCCATCGAGGGTTGTTTTTATGACTTCGTGGCGTAGATTGTCAGAGATGTATAAAAACTCCTCTCCGTTTTCATTGTGAAGGGTAAGGCCATGCGCCCCAGGGTAATCGGTGCCCCAGGTTTCCAATAAGTGGCCCGAGGTGTCATAGATAATGATATTGTTTTTGGTGTGGTTGGTCAATAACAGGATTCTTCCCTTGGAATCCTGTACCATTTCATGACAGTCATTCACGGGATAGTACTGGGAGTTGAGGGCACCCCAGTTCAAATCAATCTTGTAGCGATGGGTATCATGGCCAATGATGACATCCTTATAGGATTCCATGGAAAAGAGGGCGGCCGGGGCAGCGCATAGCCCTGTGGTGAACATGGAGGTGTTTCTGATGAATCGTCTTCTTTTCAACTAAATTGTTCTTGATTAAGCAATTTCATTTTTTAGGTACTTCGGTTTGGGACGAACCGATTCGAATTCCAAACATCTTGTGGCCCCAACTTTATACCTTGTGTTTCCCATTTCCCCCATGTACCTCTAACTTAGAATATCGTGCACAACATGACCACTTACATCGGTCAAGCGGAATCTTCTCCCTTGGTATTTGTATACCAGTTTTTCGTGGTCTATGCCCAATTGGTGTAGGAGTGTCGCCTGAAAATCATGTACATGTACCGGATTTTCGGTGATATTATACCCAAAATCATCGGTCTCACCATATACGATTCCGGGCTTTACGCCCCCACCTGCCATCCATATGGTAAAACAACGGGGGTGATGGTCCCGGCCATAATTGGTATCGGTCAACAAGCCTTGGGAATAGTTTGTTCTCCCAAATTCCCCTCCCCAGATGACCAAGGTATCCTCTAGCATGCCGCGTTGCTTAAGGTCCGCCACAAGGGCGGCCGAGGCTTGGTCCACATCCTTGGCCTGCTTTTCAATGGCTCCCGGAAGATTGTCATGCTGATCCCATCCCATATGGTACAATTGAATAAAGCGTACTCCTTTTTCAGCCAACCTTCGGGCCAAAAGACAATTGGCGGCATAAGTGCCAGGAATCTTGGCGTCGGCCCCATACATGCGGTAGATATGGTCGGGTTCCTTCCCTGTATCCATTACATCAGGTACGGAGGTCTGCATGCGATAGGCCATTTCGTATTGGGCGATACGACTTTTGATCTCGGGATCTCCGTATTCTTGGTAATGACGGTCGTTCAACTCGGCTATCTTATCCAACATGGCCCTTTTACTTTCCTTTGAAATGCCCTGTGGGTCATTGAGGTAGAGTACGGGGTCCTTGGCGGCCCTGAACTGCACACCTTGGTGGAGGGAATGTAGAAATCCATTGCCCCAAAGCCGGGTATAGAGCGGTTGCCCCGCTGGTCTGCCGGAACCCCGGGAAAGGAGTACGGTAAAGGCGGGCAGATTTTCGTTTTCACTTCCCAACCCATAGGAAAGCCATGATCCAATACTGGGTCTTCCCGGTTGTTGTGATCCCGTTTGGAAAAAGGTAATGGCCGGATCGTGGTTGATGGCTTCGGTGTACATGGACTTGATAATACAAAGCTCATCGGCCATTTTGGCGGTATAGGGCAAGAGATCGCTGATCCAAGCCCCGCTTTTCCCATGTTGCCCAAAACCAAACTGGGACCCCACCAAGGGAAAGCGTTCCTGACCGGAGGTCATGCCTGTGAGGCGTTGGCCATCCCTAATGGACTCTGGTAGGTCTTCGCCCCTTCGTTGGTTCAACAGGGGTTTGTAGTCAAAAAGTTCCAATTGGGAGGGACCCCCACTTTGAAATAGATAAATGACCCGTTTTATCTTGGCGGGATGGTGAAGGGCATTCAAAATACCCTTAATGGATCCCGGCCCGTTGTCATTGACCAAGAGGCCACTTTCCGTTCTTCTTTTAAAGGCGTTGATTCCCAAAAGGGAGGCCAATGCCACACCACCGACCCCTAAGGCCGTCTTTCCCAGAAAGGAACGCCTGTTTTGAATGAGGGCACGTTCTTCCAATATTTTTTTTCCGCTCATGTTATCCGCGTGTTATGGATTCATCCAAATTCATTATGGTGTGTACCGTTAGGGCCAAGGCCGTTAATTCAGTTTTTGATAGGTGGCCCGGTACGGGGGATTGCCCTATGGCTAAATACTCCTCTGGATCAATGGTCTTGTCACCTATCTTTTTGATGACATCTTCATAATAGGAGAATAAGGTATTGGCTTCCTCCGGGGCGGGTAGCCGTGAGGTGACCATCGCAAAAGCCCTTTGTATATGGTCTTGTGTGGAAGTGTTTCCCTGTCCCAATAAATGTTGGGCCATGACCCGCGAAGCTTCCAGCAATTGGGGGTCGTTCAAGAGGACCAACGCTTGAAGGGGGGTATTGGTCTCCTGTCTTTTTACGGTACATAGGTCTCGGGATGCAGCATCAAAGGTCAGCATGTTTGGTGGGGGAACGGTACGTTTCCAAAAGGTATAGAGGCTTTTTCGGTACAGGTCCTTTCCTTGGCCCATAATGTAAGCGGCTGTGCTGCCTCCACCACCTCCCGTGGTCTCTTCCCAAAGCCCTTCGGGTTGGTAAGGTTTAACACTGGGTCCGCCCACTTCCTTGGTCAAGAGTCCACTTACCTTTAGGGCTTGGTCCCTAATGGTCTCGGCAGGCAACCGCAACCTTGATGCCCTTGCCAGCCATTGGTTCTCGGGGTCTATTTCCAATTGTTTTGGAGTGGTTTTGGTGCTTTGCTGATAGGTGGCCGAGAGTGCCATGTACTTCAGCATTTTTTGAAGGTCCCATCCCTCATCCCGAAGTTTAAGGGCCAAGAAATCCAAAAGCTCGGGATGTGTGGGCAAGGCCCCTTGATTGCCGAAGTCAAAGGAAGTGGCTACGAGCCCCGTTCCGAACATACGCTGCCATAACCTATTTACGGTCACTCGGGCCGTTAATGGATTATCTTTATGGAACAACCATTGTGCCAATCCCAAGCGGTTTTGAGGGAGCTCTTTTGGAAAGGGGAGGATGGCTTCAGGTGTGCCCGGAAATACCTGCTCAGTGGGGTGGTCATATAGGCCACGGTCCAAAATATGGGTAGCACGGGGCGGGGTCATTTCCTCCATGACCATCAAGGGGATTTCTTGTCGTTCGCTTTGATTGAAATGGATAAACTCCAATAGCTGTCCCTCTTTTTCGGCCGAGAGCGTTATATACGGTTTGGGGGTCTCATTCTGGTTGGAGACCAGGCCTTTTTCATCAATATTGTTGAAAAAACCAAAGAGTTGAAAGTGCTCCTTCTGACTGACAGGGTCGTATTTATGATCATGGCATCGGGCACATTCCAAGGTCAGTCCCATAAATGCCGTGCCAAAGGTATTGGTGCGGTCCTCTACATATTCCACCCGATATTCCTCGGGGATGACCCCTCCCTCAAAGGTAATTTTGTGATTGCGGTTAAAGCCCGTGGCAATGATTTGTTCCCTAGTGGGATTGGGCAGCAGATCTCCCGCCAATTGGTAGATGACGAATTGATCGTAGGGCATGTTCTTTTGAAAGGCATGAATGACCCAATCGCGCCACGGCCACATGATGCGTTCAAAGTCGTCCTGATAACCATGGGTGTCGGCATAGCGCGCGATGTCCATCCACTCAAGGGCCATGTGTTCAGCATAATCAGGGGTACCCAAGAGGGAATCCACGATGTGTTCAAATGCCTTGGGGTCCTTGTTTTCAACGAATGATTGCACTTGGGCGACGGTTGGGGGGAGTCCGGTCAAATCAAAAAATATACGCCGGACCAATTTTTCCTTGCTAGCCCTTTCCGAAGGGCGTAGTCCCTTGGCGTCGATCTTGTCCCAGACAAAGGCATCTATTTCGTTATGTCCCCACTGGGTAGGGGGTGAAGGCACTTTTGGTTCGGTAGGGGCCGTAAAGGCCCAGTGCTGTTTGTATTCCGCTCCCTGCTCAATCCATTTTTTTAGGATGGTTTTTTCCCATTCGGTCAAGGTCAAATTTGATTCGGGTGGGGGCATGAGGAGTCCGGGATCGGTACTGTTGATCCGGTGTATCAATTCACTTTTGTCAGGATTTCCCGGAACAATGGCATGGTGGTCTTGCTGTTCCCCAAGGGCTTCGTAGGCACTTTCCGCGGTATGGAGCGATAACCCACCTTCCACGGCATTTTTATCGGGCCCGTGACACTTAAAACAACGATCGGAAAGAATGGGTTTTACATGAAAGGTAAAGTCTATCACATTAGGAACCACATCTTGGGGAGTGGTGGTCATGGACAGAGGGCCCTTGGATTGTTCCTTGCAGGCCACGGACAACAGTATGCAGACCAAACTGGCCAAGAGACCATAGCGCATTTGAATACTGGATATGGTACGTCTCATCTGTATGAAATTCTTAAGTCATTGAATTTTAACATATTAAAATTTATTCCCATTTTGGAAGGTTGGTCCCCAAATGAAAAATATATGTTCATTCCATATGTTTTTCCGTAGAGGACTTTCCTAGCAATGTATGATAAAAAAAGCAGCTAAGGGTTCATTTTCGACCAATGACAGTCACCAATTGCCCAATTAGGGTATCTATGGGGCTTATCGTGCAAAACCTTATGAGGGGAGCGGTGAAGTACAAAGTTGGGCGTAGACTGAATTCAGATGTGTGAATTTGAAGTCTGGGTCATGATGGGAAAAG
>JBFOLQ010000601.1:0-4319 GCA_040830145.1 Flavobacteriaceae bacterium
ATGGTCTTTATTCGTTTGATGACCATACCATGAGGTTTGAAAGGGAGGATTTAAAACTCGCGGATGCTTTCCCCAGTGTCATTGTCCTTTCAATGTTATATGGGGAAAACAATGTATTATGGGTAAGTGTTCCCGGAGGATTGCTACAACTATCAAATGAAAAGGGGTCCCTTAAGCCAATAAGGACATTTGGTTTGAAGGATGGCCTTAAAAATGACTATGTCACTGCCGTGACACAGGATGTGCAACAAAATATCTGGTTGAGCAATACCACGGGCATTGCGACCATTCGTAAGAAGAATGGAACCGTTGTCAATTTAGATGACGAACAAGGGCGTGTCTACGCCATGAATATCGGTTCGTATTTCAACGATGGCGAGACCATATATTTTGGAAGTTCAAACGGTTTTTTTTCATTTGATCCCCTACGGGTCAATCTAACGTCCTCGGCCCCTGATATTATACTATCCTCTTTGAAAGTGGGTAATGAGGAAGTCCACGTTGGGGAAGAGATCAACGGTAGGGTCTTGTTGGAAAAAAGTATTGCCTACTCTGATTGGATCAGTATTGGCCCCAAGGAATCAGTGGTGGCCTTGGGGTATGTAAATACTGATTTTTCAAATTCCAAAAACCTAAACTACTATTATAGGGTTAAGGGCCTACAGGAAGATTGGATCAATAATGGAAATAAAAGGGAAATCAGCTTCGTGGGCCTTGATGCTGGTAATTATACGGTTGAAATCAGATGTACCAAGGACAATACCAACTTTGGGGATACCAAGGCCATAAAGGTCAATGTTGCACCACCGTTTTGGAAATCCAATATGGCATATGTACTGTACGTACTTATGTTGGTAGGTATTATTGCCGCCATTAGTCAGATTTCCGTAAATCGGACCCGTTTAAAGGCCAAGTTGGAAATGGCCAAAATGAGTAAAATCAAGGAACACGAGCTCTATGAGGCCAAACTGCGATTTTTTACGAACATATCGCATGAGCTTAGGACTCCTTTAACATTGATTATCAGTCCCTTGTCTGAAATACTGTCAAAACCCAAATTGGGGGAGGGAACACGGGAGAAATTGGGATACGTGTCCAAAAATGCCCATCGGCTTCTAGATCTCATCAATCAATTGTTGAATTTTAGGAAAGCGGATCAAGGCCTTTTAAAACTTCAGGTGGCCCCAGGGAACATTGTAAAGTTCGCAGAGGAGATATTTCTGTCATTCAAGGGATATGCGGAATCAGAGGGATTGAACTTTGAATTTACGGCTTCCCATGAATCCATCCCCTTGACCTATGACCGGGAGAAAATGGAAATAGTTTTGTGCAATCTCTTGTCAAACGCCTTTAAGTTTACCCCCTTAAAAGGAAAAGTGAGTCTTTTTCTTGAAATGGATGACCAAAATTGTACAATAAGGGTCCGGGACAATGGAAAGGGGATTTCCAAGGAGAACCAAAAAAAGATCTTCAATCGTTTTTTTCAAATCCAAGATACTGAGTCCACCAAAATAATAGGTTCGGGCATTGGATTGTCATTGAGCCAAAAAATCATTGAATTACACCATGGCAGCATCTCTGTAAAGAGCAAACCCTTTAAGGGAACTGAGTTCATTGTCTCAATTCCCTTGGGGATGGAACATTTTTCAAAAGAAGATATGCTACAGGACTATTCCAATACTGAGGATATTGACCAATATGGGACTGATGTAGCTCCTGATGCCACAAGGCCGCAAATGGGAACCTTGGGCACAAGGGAAAGGGAAATACTCTTGGTCGTGGATGACAATAAAGACATAAGAACCTATTTGGAATCACTATTTCAGGGCACTTATAAGGTGTTTACGGCCGAGAATGGCCTGAGGGCCAAGGAAATCGCGGAAGAGATTATTCCTGATTTAATAATCAGCGATGTGATGATGCCCGAAATGGATGGGTTGGAACTCTGTAAAACCCTAAAATCCAAAATAGCCACATCCCATATCCCCATCATTCTATTGACTGCCAGAACATCCACGGTTTACGAAGTGGATGGCTTGAACATAGGGGCCGATGATTATGTGCGAAAACCCTTTGAGGCCAATGTACTGCGGTCAAGGGTAACCTCCCAACTTGAGAATAGAAAAAAGATACGAAGTCACGTTCAAAACAAATTGCGATTTGAAATAGATACCAGTATTCAAAAGGTAGACTTTCAAGAAAAGTTCGTGGAAGAGGCTTTTTCGTTGGTAAACGAACATCTTGACGATCCCAATTTTGGAATTGAGATGCTTGCAGAAAAACTGTTCATGAGCCAGTCAACCCTGTACAGAAAGATAAAGACACTGACGGGAATGTCCATTTCCGGTTTCATAAGATCGGTACGTCTTAAGAAGGCCTCTGAAATACTTCTTACCCAAGACCTGAAATTAAGTGCGGTGGCCTATTCAGTGGGCTTCAATGACTACAAATATTTCAAGCGTTCCTTTATAAAACAGTACGGGATTTCCCCTAGGGAATACAGGGAAGTAAGAAAAAATCATTGAATGAGATCTTGATGCTTGGATTTCAAATGATTTATGTCCCCACTGGTTGATTTCACCCTCTAAATGCAGAATAGTTCCCAACAAGGTTTGACCCTATGGTTGAGATTTGTGACGAACCTATAAACCAAAAGTTATATGATTATGAAAAGAAATATTTTTGCCGTATTAGTGGTTTCGGCAAGCCTTTTTTTTGCATCATGCAGTAGTGATGACAACGGGGGTGATACACCAAGTCCAAATTTGGATACCCCCAAGGTTTCGGTAGATAAGACAAGTATCAATTTTGGGGATCTCGATGTCAACCAAGAATCATCGGTTGAATCGGTCTCCGTCACAGCAGAGCATCTTCAAGGTGATGTGACGGCAACGGCTCCTGACGGATTTCAAATTTCCTTGAGCCAAGATGCCAATTTCGCAGGAGAGGTGACCTTGACCTCGGCAAGTTTGTCCAACGGGGCAGTTGCCCTATATGCGAAGGCAACCCCGATGGATGATTTTGAGGGTTCGTTGAGTGGGAACATAGAATTGAGTTCCACAGGCGCAAGCAATGTGAGTGTAGCGCTCTCCGCAAACGTGGCCTTGGTCATAAACGGAAAGCTGTTCATGTCTGAATATTTTGAGCAATATGGTTCAGAGTGGACCACGACATTACCATTGGATTTTGGAATTTTGGGATGGAACACCAATACCGCCGAATTTGTGGCTGACAACGCTACATTAGGAGACCCTTTCCCTGCCAGTACGGTACCCAATAATGAGGTTTATAATACATGGTATCTTCCGGTCCCCTTGAATGGCAAAACCCTACGTGGCTCTTTGGGACTGTCGGATAATTCCACCTTGTCGGTCACGGGATATCCTTCGGTCACGGGATCACGGGACATGGTTTTGGATCCTGACGACGAATCCCAGTATTGGAATTGGATCAACAAGAACAATGGAAAGTGTATTGCCGGTAAGGAAGAGGGCAACAATACCAGTGCCGGAAGACGTTTTGCCGCTGATGGATATACAGGGGATGTATTTATGTCCGCTTTGGTGAACATTAAAGTGTTGGGCGCTGCGAAGGAAGGCAGTGAAGACCTTAAGGGAAGTGGGGATATTATTGCCCTTGCCAATGCCACTTCCGGACCCTCAAACAACAATACCATTAAGATTGTTGCCCTTACCGATGGGGCCGGTGGCTTTAATTTGGGATTGCTAAAGGAAAATGAAGGCAACCCAGCAGTACTTTCCACGGATAGCTATTCCCTGAATACCACTTATGTGATAGTCCTGTCGCACGAATTCGTTGAAGGGGATAATAATGATATTTCCAAACTCTATGTTTTTAAGGAAGGAGATGATATTCCCACAAGTATGGACGGATTGACACCTGTGGCCATATTGGATGATACCTATACCCATGGTGTGGATCCAGCCGATCTTTCCATAGTATACTTACGGGAAAGAAGACAGTCCGTAATCAACCCCGAGGCAAACATAACAGGAATTAGGGTAGGTGATACCTGGATTGCTACATTGTTTGCTGACCACGGTGATGCAGAGAATAGTAATGACCTAAGCCTTAACGGACGTGTTTTGGTGAATGAGGGATCTGATTGCACTCCCTAAGGAGCAATATGGATTTGTTTGGGGTTTTAAAAACAAGTATTCCCTTTTAGGTTAGTGTAATGGGATAGGACGGGTTCGGTAATGGATACAAACCCGTCCGTCCCCTTTTTTAAAAATAATACTATGGATATGATTTTTCGTTCATGGAGCTTTTTGATACTAATGGTGTCTCCTTTTTTG
>JBFOLQ010000602.1:0-6887 GCA_040830145.1 Flavobacteriaceae bacterium
CCCATCGTATAGGGCTTTATAACATTAAGACCGAATTGGAAGACCTGAGTCTGAAATACACAGAACCAGAGGTCTATAGGGACATCAAGAGCAAGATAGAGGACTCAAAGGAAGAGCAGCAGGCCTATATTGACGCATTTTCAAAGGTCATTGACGATTCCCTCAAAAAAGAGGGGCTCTCCTATTCCATTAAGGGACGGATGAAATCCATTTTCTCCATCCGTCGAAAAATGAAGGCCCAAAATGTAGGGTTCCATGAAATCTATGACAAGTTTGCGATTCGAATCATTTATAAATCAGATCGCCAGAATGAAAAGTTCCTTGCATGGAAAATCTATTCCATTGTCACGGACCACTTCACTCCCAATCCCGTTCGCCTTCGGGACTGGATATCCTCTCCCAAATCCACAGGCTACGAGGCACTGCATATTACGGTCATGGGGCCCAAGGGCCGCTGGGTAGAGGTACAGATTCGCAGTGAGCGTATGCACGAAATTGCTGAAAAGGGCTATGCCGCCCACTTTAAGTATAAACATGGCGACCAAAAGGAAAAGGGTATAGAGGTATGGCTCAATCGCCTTCAGGAAGCCTTGGAAAATGCCAATGGCAACGCGGTGGACTTTGTGGAGGAATTTAAATTAAACCTGTATTCCAAGGAAATCTTTGTCTTCACGCCCCAAGGGGAACTCAAATCACTCCCAAAAGGCGCAACCCCCCTTGATTTTGCCTTTAATATCCATACCGAAGTGGGCATGACCACTCGAGGGGCCAAGGTAAATGGCAAATTGGTGCCTTTGAACACGACCCTCAAAAGTGGCGATCAGGTAGAGATCATTACCTCCGATCAGGCCAAACCCAATCAGAATTGGCTTGACTATGCCACTACTGCCAGGGCCCGATCCAAAATCAAATCCTCACTTAGGGAAACGCAAAAGGCCGTCGCAGAGGAAGGCAAGGAAATCTTACGCCGCAAGCTCAAATCACAAAAGATTGCCATGAATGAGCAGGTGGTCAACAAAATGGTGGTATTCTTTAAATTAAAGACCAGCCTGGATCTCTTTTATAGAGTTGGGAATGGGGCCATTGACAATGCCATGATCAAGAATTTTGCATCGTCCTATAGCAATGCCTTCCTCAACTTCTTTAAAAACAAGATCCGTCGCCATCCTACCCCAGCAGATATTGACAAAGATGAAATCACCCCCAAATACGATATGTTGGTTTTTGGGCTTGAAGAGGAAAAACTGGAGCATAAGTTCAGTCAATGTTGCAATCCCATTCCAGGTGATGAAGTCTTTGGCTTTGTGAGCGTGAACGATGGTATCAAGGTGCATAAAAAAAACTGCCCCAATGCCATACAGTTGCAATCGAATTATGCCTATCGGATTATTTCAGCCAAATGGGTAGATTCTACACAGGAGGAATTCAAGGCCGATATTCAACTTACGGGCATTGATAATTTAGGGCTTATCAGCCAAATCACGGATGTAATTTCCAAGAACATGCATGTTAACATGCGGAATATCAACTTCAACTCAAATGGGGGGACTTTCACGGGAAAAATCACCGTGGTGGTCAAGAATAACTCCATCTTGCACAAACTTATCAACAACCTTAAACAAATCAACGGGATTGATAAAGTGACCAGAACTTAGAGCCTGTTTAAGATTTTGTGATTAGAATTGTTATTGGTCATTTTTGGTACAGGGTGAGGCAAAATTTTTAAGCATAGCCGTAACTACGGTTCAAAATTTTAACAGGGCCGAAAGAAAAGGCCAACGATTTGGCCTTTGAAAGAGGGGCCAGTTGGTGCAATGGCCACAAAAAAGGGGTATAAGGAAATAAATGACAAAATCTTAAACAGGCTCTTAAATTTCATTTTTTACGTACATTTGCCCGTTGTTCAAACAATAACCCATGGCAACAAACAAGAACCAGGAAATTGTAAAGAACGTCTTCACCACTTTTCTTGAAGAAAATGGGCATCGCAAGACACCCGAGCGCTATGCCATCCTTCAAGAAATTTATGAAAGTGACGACCATTTTGATATAGAATCACTCTATATCAATATGAAGAACAAGAATTATAGGGTCAGTAGGGCCACTTTATATAACACCATGGAACTTCTGTTGGAGTGCAAATTGGTACGTAAGCACCAGTTTGGAAAGAACCAGGCTCAGTATGAAAAATCATATTTTGATCGCCAGCACGACCATGTAATCCTTACCGATACGGGTGAAGTAATGGAGTTCTGTGATCCACGCATACAAAGCATCAAAAAAACCATTGAGGAAGTTTTTGACATTACCATCAACAACCACTCGCTCTACTTTTACGGAACAAAAAAATCCGGTACTACGGACAATGAATAAATCTTGTTCACAAGGTTCAAAAAATGGAATCCTGGTGCCTATCCGGTCCTTCCGTCGTACACCAGAAATCAGGAGGACGACCCTCGGTTCGATTCTTAACACCGATACACAAAAAACATCATATCAAATAATATAGTACTTAATAGATGGCAGTAGATTTATTGTTGGGATTACAATGGGGAGATGAAGGCAAAGGCAAGATTGTTGACGTACTCACCAAGGATTATGATATCATTGCCCGGTTTCAAGGAGGTCCCAATGCAGGCCATACCCTTGAATTTGATGGCATAAAACATGTATTGCATACCATACCCTCAGGCATTTTTCACGACAATGCCATTAATATTGTGGGCAATGGAGTGGTCATAGACCCTGTCATCTTTAAAAAGGAGCTGGACGCCCTCAAGGGATTTAACTTGGATATCCGTGCGAAGTTGCTCATCTCCCGCAAAGCCCATCTCATTTTACCCACACACCGTTTGCTCGATGCTGCCTCTGAAACAGCCAAGGGCAAGGCCAAGATCGGTTCTACCTTAAAGGGCATTGGTCCTACCTATATGGATAAAACAGGCCGTAATGGAATCCGTGTTGGGGATATTGAACTCAATGGATGGGAAGAAAAGTATAGGGCCCTCGCCAATAAGCACGAAGCCATGATTGGCTTTTATGATGTTGACATCCAATACGATTTAAAGGAACTGGAAGCTGAATTCTTTGAGGGCATCGAAACCCTTAAGGAGCTCATTTTTATCGATAGTGAGGAATATTTGTTCCAGGCCCAAAGGGATGGAAAAAAAATATTGGCCGAAGGGGCACAGGGTTCCCTACTTGATATTGATTTTGGTACGTATCCCTATGTGACCAGTAGTAATACGACTGCAGCAGGGGCCTGTACCGGACTCGGGGTGGCGCCCAACCAAATTGGGCAGGTAAAAGGTATCTTCAAGGCCTATACCACCCGTGTGGGCAGTGGCCCTTTCCCTACCGAACTTTTTGATGAAGATGGAGCTACGATGGGTCGTGTAGGCAATGAATTTGGGGCCACCACAGGCCGTCCCCGACGTTGTGGATGGTTAGACCTGGTAGCCCTGAAATATGCGGTACAGGTCAATGGTGTTACTGAACTGAACATGATGAAAGCTGATGTACTCAGTGGGTTTAAGACCATAAAGGTTTGTACGGCGTATACATATAAAAATGAAGTCATTAAACACCTGCCCTACAATATAGAGGAGGAAAACGTAACACCCGTTTACGCTGAAATGAAGGGCTGGCAGCATGACCTTACAAAAATGACCAAGGCCGACCAGCTCCCCGAAAACCTCAATGCGTACATCGCCTTTTTGGAAAAGGAACTTGAAGTGCCCATCAAAATTGTATCCGTTGGGCCCGATAGGCTGCAGACCATTCACAGATAATAAAAAGCACCTTTGGAATCAGGTCCATGCAAATAAGAACCCAATACTTTGAGAAAAGGGTATCTGAGCTCTTATCCCGTGGGGAACCCTTCTTTTTTTTGGTGGATTACGAACAAAGACAACCCATGGTCCATACATTTGGGGAAGCCTTTGATCACAATATCCTTTTCAATATAAAGGGAACGACCAATTTCACCCCAAAACCCAATGTACTGGCAAACCCTTTGGAATTGTCCCTGACCCCGATTCCCTTTACGAGATATCAAAGGGCATTTGAGAAAGTCATGCGTCATATAAAAAATGGTGATAGCTTTTTGTTGAACCTTACCTTTCCTACGGAAATCAATCAAAATCTTGACCTTGGTCAAATATACCATAGGGCCAGTGCCCCCTACAAATTGTTGTACAAGGAGAAATTTGTTTGCTTCTCACCTGAATGCTTTATCAAGATAAAGGACGGCCATATTTACTCCTACCCCATGAAGGGCACCATAGACGCTACGCTCCCCAACGCAAGGGAACGGCTTTTGAACGATGCAAAGGAAACGCAGGAGCACAATACCATTGTGGACCTCATACGAAATGACCTGTCCAGGGTGGCAAGGGAAGTGACCGTAACGCGGTTTAGGTACGTAGAAAAAATAATATCGGAACGGGGGGTGCTCCTACAGACCAGCTCAGAAATCAGGGGGCGATTGCCCAAGGATTGGAAAGTCCACTTTCACCAACTGTTGTCCAAACTATTGCCAGCTGGCTCCATAAGTGGTGCTCCAAAGGAAAAAACCATGTCCATCATTAAGGAAACCGAGCAATACGACCGGGGGTTTTATACAGGGATATTTGGCATTTTTGACGGCAAACAACTTGAAAGTGCCGTTGCCATACGCTATATTGAAAAAAAAGGGGATAAAACCTTTTATAAGAGTGGAGGGGGCATTACCCATAAAAGTAAGTTGAGGGAAGAATATGATGAAATGCTGAAAAAAGTATATGTACCCACTCTTTGAAAGTGTTTGTATTGAAAATGGCATTATCGGAAATGCCCCTTACCATGAGCTTAGGTTTGTAGCGTCGTATACCCAGTATTATGGAAAAATGCCCCCCTATTCCCTTTTGGGCGGCATCACTATCCCAACAGCATTTCAAACGGGAATGGTAAAGGGTAGGATTTCCTACGGAAAGCAAAGCAAAGAGGCCGTATTTATAAAGTATCAAAAAAATCCCCCCAACACCCTCAAAGTAGTACAAGATGATACCCTTGATTACTCCCTTAAGTATTCAGATCGGCGGCAATTGGACCACCTTCGTGGATTGCATAAGGGTTTTGATGACGTTTTAATTGTTAAAAATGGATTTGTAACGGATACTTCCTACGCCAACATTGTTTTCTTTGATGGTTGCCAGTGGCATACCCCATCCACCTACCTTTTAAACGGAACCTGCAGAAGACGCCTATTAGTGGAAAAAGCCATCAGGGAAACGGAAATACGGCCATCAGACCTACAAAACTACCAAGGCTTTCAAATTATAAATGCCATGCTGGGCTTTGATCCCTTTAAATATTGCCCCATTCAAGATATAGATATGGCAACCGTAACCGGTGAAAGCCTTTAAACTTTTCCCAAAGCCGCTCTTGGCTTTTTCCAAAAACCCTATTTTTGACCAAAATCCCACGGGTTGAAAAAGATTGCATTTGTAATTTTCGGTTTTTCGTTTTTCCTTTCCTCGGCTCAAGATGAGCCCTCCGAGGATATCCAAATAAATATTGTGCATGGGGCCACCTTACTCAAGGACGAGGAAAGATTTCCAGGAGCCCTTATATTCCAAAAAGACGACCAACAGGTTCAATTTGAACATGAGGGAGCCGATCTGTGGTGTGATATTGCAGTCCATTACCAAAAACAGAATAGATTGAGGGCCATAGGCAATGTTCGCCTACAACAAGGGGATTCCGTTCATTTGACAAGCTCCCGAATGGAATACGATGGCAACAAACTCCTGGCCAAGGCCTTTGATACGGTGACACTCAAGAACACCAGCATGACCCTTACCACAGATACCCTTTGGTTTGACCGATCGGCCCAAGAGGCATATTACCAAGACAAAGGCACCATTGTGGATTCAGCCAATACCATCACCAGCAAAGTGGGGCGGTATTATGTAGCGCCCAAAAAATATCAACTATTGGACAGTGTACATATTGACAACCCCGATTATACACTGGATTCAGAACGATTGGACTATTACACCTCCTCCAAAAACGCCTACCTGTACGGCCCTTCCACCATAGTGGGCGAAACCTACCGCATTTATTGCGAACGTGGGTTCTACGACACCAAAATAGAACAGGGATATGGTATTAAAAACACCAAGATCAACTACAACAACCGAATCATAGAGGGGGATAGCGTATATTTTGACAAGGCCAGTCAATTTGCCTCGGCCACCAATCATATTACCGTGACCGATACCATCAACAATGGTGTGATTAGAGCGCATTATGCAGAGGTCTTTAGGGAACGGGATTCTGTCTTTGCCACTAAAAGGGCTGTCTCAATCAGCCTTGTGGAGCAAGACTCACTCTATATGCATGGGGACACACTGATGGTCACGGGCAAACCCGATGAACGCATCCTACGGGCCTTTAGGAATGCCAAGTTCTACAAAACCAACTTAAGTGGTAAATGTGATTCCATTCATTTTGCCCAACGAACGGGTATCACCCAATTGATACGGAATCCCATCCTCTGGAATGTGGACAATCAAATGACGGGCGATAGCATTCATCTTATTTCCAACATGGAAACCGAAAAAATGGATTCCCTGAAGGTCATCAACAATGCCTTTATCGTTTCATTTGACACCATTGGCAAAAAGGGATATAACCAGGCAAAGGGCATTGACCTCTTTGGAAAGTTCATCGATAATGAACTTAAGTATATAGATTTGGTAAAGAACACCGAGGTTATATACCACATGTACAATGATACCAAAGAGCTTATGGCCTTCATTAAGACCAAGGTTAGCAAAATTAAAAGGGTAATGGCCCAAAACGATATCCAGGATCTCACCTTTATCACAGATCCCAACGCCCCC
>JBFOLQ010000603.1:0-3596 GCA_040830145.1 Flavobacteriaceae bacterium
GTATGAAAAATACATGTTGGACAATTACGCGGGCATGGGTGAGACCGGTTTTGAGGGCCGGGCATTGGACAAAGACATAAAATTGGTATGGGATACCTCTGAATATCCTGATGAGTACTATACCGAGATAATGGACTCCCTTTATATTCCCGAAGAGGAAACGTACAATGGCCAACGAACCATTGATGTTACCAAATTAAAGTATAAGTATTCTTGGATGGACATTGAGGCCGCGGCTAGGGCCCGAAATGGTCAACGCAAGGACTTCATTATCCAGGAACAAATTGAGATTTACCCCGATACCACGGTGTGGATCAAGGATTTTGCCTATTCCTATAACGAACCGATGCACAACGATTATTTTTGGCACGATGCCTATAGCGATTATCCGGTTGTGGGTGTAAGTTGGAAGCAGGCCAAGGCTTTCTGTAACTGGCGTACCAAGTTCAAGAATGACGATCAACGAGCTCGGGACAAACAATTTGTGAACAAGTTCAGGTTGCCTACGGAGGCTGAATGGGAATATGCCGCCAGAGGGGGCATTGAAGGAGGAACCTATCCATGGGGAGGCCCTTATGTAATCAGTGATACAGGCTGTTATATGGCCAATTTTAAACCACAACGTGGGGATTATGCCGCTGATATGGCATTGTACACCGTGGAGGCCAAGTCTTATGAGCCCAACGATTTTAACCTGTATAACATGGCGGGCAACGTTTCAGAGTGGACCAGCTCAAGCTATGATCCCGGGATGTATGAATATGTATCCACTATGAACCCCAATGGCGGTGATGGTAGCAATACCCGAAAGGTGATCAGGGGTGGTTCTTGGAAGGATGTTGCCTATTTCCTACAGGTAAGTACCCGTGATTATGAGTATGCCGATAGTGCCCGTAGCTACATTGGCTTTAGAACGGTACAGGATTATATGGGTGTGGAAGATAACGAACAATAAATTGAATATCAGTAAATACAAATACCCCGATTAACTTCGGAAACTTCAAATTTTAACCAAATACTTATTATTAACATTTAACTTAATTTTATTATGGCACAGTCAAAATCAACAAAGAAACTGTTTAACATGGCCTATGGCCTTGGAGCATCAGTGGTAATTATTGGTGCATTATTTAAGATCCTTCACTGGGAGTTTGGCCCCTTGACGGGAGGACTCCTTTTGGCCATCGGTCTGATTACCGAGGCATTGATTTTCGCTATTTCAGCTTTTGAACCCGTAGACGATGAGTACGATTGGTCTTTGGTATACCCAGAATTGGCCGGTGGTCAAGCTAGCGGTGGTAAGAAAAATGAAAAGGCAGAGATTAAGGAAGCTGAAGCTTCATTGTCAGCTAAATTGGATGACCTATTGAAAGAAGCTGGTGTAGATGCCAACCTTATGGAAAGCTTGGGTACCAGTATCCGTAACTTTGAAGGTGCTGCCAAAGGTATTGCCCCTACAGTGGATGCCATGGAATCTACCCGTAAATATTCTGATGAAATGCTACAGGCCGCTGCCCAAATGGAATCTTTGAACAGCTTGTACAAAGTTCAATTGGAAAGCGCTAGCCGTCAAGCTTCCATCAATGAGGAAGTGGTACAGAATGCTGGAGCCCTTAAGGAGCAAATGGCTTCTTTGGCCAGTAACCTGTCTTCATTGAACGGAGTATACGGTGGCATGTTGACTGCTATGAACCGCAACTAATTAGAGATTTAGTTAACTAGATCCCCAAATCAAAGTAATTAATTTAAAATCTAATTAGAATCATGGCAGGAGGAAAACAAACACCACGTCAGAAGATGATCAACCTCATGTACTTGATCTTCATTGCTATGCTGGCGTTGAACATGAGTAAGGAAGTTCTGGCCGCGTTCGGATTGATGAACGAAAAGTTGGAAGCTTCCAATACCAAAATGACGGATAACAATGTGGCTTTCTTGGACGGATTGGCTACCAAGGCTTCTGAAAATGAAGCTGAGTATGGTGGACTTTATAAAAACGCCCAGACAGTCTCAAAACTTTCCAAAGATTATTTTGACTACTTGCAGAAGTTGAAAGATGATATGGTGGAAGGTGTAGAAGACCCCAAGGATTATGTGGTCATGGACAAGTCTGATTTCTTGGATCAAAAGTTCTTTCAAGGAGATAACCTTAAACCCGAAGGGGAAGAGTTTTTACAATGGGTGAACAAATACCGTGAAGGGGTGATCAATGCACTCCCCAAAGGGAAGTTCACAAATGTAAAGGAAGCTGTAAGTACCCGTTTTGCCACAAGTGATGGCAAAAAGGATGATGGTAAGGTTGAAAAACGTGATGGTACACGTCAGGATTGGATCAATTACCATTATGAAGGCTTTCCAATGGTAGCCTCATTGACCAAATTGACCCAATTACAGGCTGATATTAAAACTACTGAGCAAGAGGTTCTTAAAGGACTTTTGGAAGGTAATTTGACAGAGGCTGTTTCCTTGAAGAATTTTGCTACCTCTTTGTTGGCTTCCAAGTCTGCATTTTATGGTGGAGAGAAGTATGATGGGAAGATTATTGTCAGCAAAACTGATAAGACCTCTACCCCTGTTAGGGCTGAATTGACCTTGGACGGACGTAAATTGGCCGCGGGCAAGGATTACAAACTTGAAGCCGGTGGCGTTCAGATGTTAATCAGCGCGGGAGCCCCTGGAGACCATGAGATCAAAGGTACCATCTTCTTTATGCAGGATGGTAAGGAAATCCCCGTTGAGGTGGCCAATTCATTTGCGACGATCAGCAAGCCGAATGCGGCTTTGATCGCGGCTGACAAAATGAATGTGGTATACCGTGGTGTGGCCAACCCTATGACCATTTCCATCCCCGGTATTCCCAGTAACAAGGTGTCTGCTTCAGCTCCTGGTCTTACCAAGCGAAGCGGTAGTAACTATGTTATGAATCCCGGTAAGGGACGGACTGTGAAGATTACTGCTTCAGGGACGTTGCCAGACGGTCAAAAGGTATCTTCTTCTAACGAGTTTAGAATCAAGGATATTCCACGTCCAGCAGGTACCATTAGTAAGCAGAGCGGTACCGTGAAGTTGCCACGTCGTAACCTGGAGATTGCTTCAGTAGGGGCTTTGTTGGAAGACTTTGACTTTGACCTGAACTTGGCCGTTAGTGGCTTTAAGGTAAAGGTTCCCGGTCAACCTACGGTAGCTGTCAATGGTAGTAGAATGGATTCACGTGCCAAAGGTGCCCTAAAGCGTGCCAAGCGTGGTGATGCCGTTCAAATATTTGACATACAGGCCTATATTACCAATAACAAAGGGTATAAATTGAAGAAGGTTTCTCCTGTAGTTGTGGAGATTACCAACTAATAATTGGAATAACACTCAATATCATGAATTGGAAAAATGTTTTATTGATCGGTACGGTAGCGTTAATGCCTATTTCCATGATGGCCCAGGCAAACATTTTGAATGCCAAAAAGCCTGAGGAAATTGGGGTGCGCACCGATGAGCAGAAAGAGCTTGACAACGACAAACCTTTGGAATACGCGTATGTGGACGATAGGGATATCCTATGGGCCAAGACCGTATGGGAGGTGATCGATCTTGATGAGCGCGTA
>JBFOLQ010000604.1:0-2616 GCA_040830145.1 Flavobacteriaceae bacterium
CATATACAATACTCGTATCAAAATACGGACCAAATGGGTCATAGGCTCCCAAAACAGGGGTCTCTTGTTTAAAATTACTTAAATTTTCCCCTCCTATGTACACTTCAAACGCTTTTGAAAAAACCTTGGTCACCTGTGCGTTCATGGTACTGTATGGGTCACTATAGCTGGAAGACGATAACTTTCCGGATTTTCCAGGGTATTGGGCAAACGCTGTTCGCCCACGGAATGTAAGGTATAGTCAAATTTCCACTGTGCGCCATTTTCCTTCAGCCCAGTCTGGTAACCCAAGTTCAAAAAGAAACGATGGGTCGCCTGAATGGGTTTTTGCAGCAATCCGTCCCTATACTGTGTCTTGACATCGTAAAACTTATAGGCCGATCTTACTTCCAACCTATCGAACACCTCTTGATTGAACTCTATTTGCAGGCTATTGGCATAGCTCTCCCCATCCAAATTGTAGAAAGAAATCCTGCGTGGGTCTTCCCAATCCACCACTATTTGGTTCTTAAAATCCGTACGGTAAAAGTCAACTGAAACATTACCGGGACGCCCCCCCAAAGTGAACCCCTGTAGGAAGCTCAGCCCAAAGTTCCAGGCATCCTCTGGATCAAATCCATAAACAGGTCCCCCATTTCCCTGTAGGTCCAGGGTCCGGGCCGAAGCCAACCATTGTGGGTTTTCGGCAAAAATACTGGCGGCCCTCCTACCCCTTCCAAACGATCCCCGTAGGCTTGCTTTTTCCCATGGGGTATATCTTAGGTGCAATCGAGGTGTTAAAAAAGTCCCCAGATTATTGTGGGTGTCCAATCTAAGACCAGCGGTCAAGGTCAACTTTTCCAAATCCTCATAATTGTATTCAAAGAAGACACCCGCAGACCTGTCCGTACGGGAAAAGCCCAAGTCCACAATACTTTCCACATACTGATCATAGGCAATGGTCATCCCTGTCTTAAACTTGTGTTGGGTACTGCCCAAAATGGAATTAAAGATTAGGTTTGAATACAGGCTCTTATGGTCTATATCATAGGCATTGGTCCCAAAATGGGAATCCTGCTTATGTTGGCTATAGGATGTTTGAAAACCGACACTCTGAAAAGGCAACTCTGGAAAAACATACCCCAACTTTATGGAGGAGTCGAACCGGCGGGTATCAATATTGCTTGTCCATGAATCTCCTGGACCATATTGTCCCAGTTCCTTTTTGTCATCCATAAATCGGAGGTTTACAAAGCTTACCCATCCCGATTTGGGGTCTTGAAACTGCCAACGGTTCATCACATTGATCTGCTCACTTAGGGGTGCATCCAAAAAACCGTCATTATTGCCATCCTCCTTATGGGACCGTTTGTTGCCATGTACATAAAGTCCCATGGCCAATTGGTCCGAAAACTTTTTATTGGCATGTGCATTCAACTCCAACCTTCCATTGCGATTTGCATAGCCATTTACAAAAAGGGGGTGGTCTGAGAAAGGTTTTACCAATTCTGTATTAATCTGGCCAGAAATGCTCTCGTACCCATTTACCACACTGCCTGCCCCCTTGGTAATCTGAATACTCTCTACCCACGTTCCCGGGGTGAAAGTGAGCCCATATACCTGTGAGGCACCCCTGACCATGGGGATATTCTCTTGGGTAATCATCAGGTAAGGGCTTTTAAGGCCCAACATCTGTATCTGTTTGGTACCAGTAATGGCATCTGAAAAATGTGCATCAATGCTAGGATTGGTCTCAAAGCTTTCCGACAAATTGCAACAAGCCGCCTTCAACAATTCATCGCTGTTCACCGTTATTATGTTCTGCGCACTGAAATACGTTTTCTGTAACGCATCGCGCTTTCTTTCCACTACAACCTCATCCAACTCATTGGAGAGTTGCAGCCAGTGATGTATCGGTTGGGGCGTTTCAATGGCAAGGGTATCTGATTGAAATCCTACAAAACTTATGACCAACTTTGAATATTCACCAGTAAATGGAATTTGGAACTTCCCATCTTCATCTGTCATTGTGCCCGTCTGGGAATTCAACCAATACACATTGGCCCCCGCCAAGGGGCGATGTTCCCTTTTGGGATTATCTTCCATGACCATCCCTTTCAGTTGCTGCTGGGCCAAGGCCCCATTACTTTGCAACACCCCTACTACCAAAGTCAAAAATATAACTGTACGCACCATATTACATCGAGATTTGTGCAATCATGTATACGGCCATGGCCAACATAATGGCATTCTCAATAAAGGTCGCCTCCGTCATGGGCAAATCGAGGGCAGTTCCCAAACAAGCGCATCGAATGCTTTTTTTATCGAGTAAGGTCTTGGTAACCCCATACGTGGTAATCCCTAAAATGACCACAGTGACTATAAGGGCAGTGAATACTTGAAAACGGAAAAGGAACATACACCCCAATGCCAATTCAATAAAGGGATATATCCATGCATAGACGGGCACAGCCTTGGCCAAGGGGTCATACATACGGAAGCTATCGGGAAACCCTTTTAGGTCCAATACTTTAAAAAAGCTGAAGACAACGTAAAAAAGCCCCATGAAATCATACATAAAGTGACTGGTGTCCCATTCACGCATGTTCATTAAATAAGCTGCCGAAAAAAGGTATA
>JBFOLQ010000605.1:0-4611 GCA_040830145.1 Flavobacteriaceae bacterium
AGGCCGAGTTTGATACCCCCGTACGTGCCCAAAGGATTATGGTCTTTGATATGGCCGGCCGGTTGGTAAGGAGCTATGTTCCCAAGAATGTGGAAATGGGAGCAGGGTACCGGCTTGATGTGAGTGGATATGGAGCAGGCACATATATCTTGAACATTGTGGACGATACGGGCGCCATCCATCAAGAACAGATGGTGGTTAAACACTAAAATAAAGCGGCCTTTGGGCCGCTTTATAGTTTTTTCAAACTGCGTTCTTTTTGAATAGTATCCTCTTTATAGAAATTTCCGGGAAATACGAGGTCCGTACTGGAATAAGTGCTCCCGAATGTAATGGCCGCTCTGTGAACTTGGTCAATGGCATCCAAAACTTGGGTTTCCGAAAGCTCTTGGAGCGGATGTATGAAAACAGACCAGATAATCTCGTCACTTAGGGCATATTTGACATCCAGGGCGGAATGGAAGTTGGCTACAAGGGCGTTGAGAATCGCTGCTTCCCCTATTTCAGAACGCTCTACAATGGGACTGATGATGCGCATACGGTTAGCGTTGGTATCATATACACAGGCCATGTAAGTGTCCTTGTATTCAAACTGCACGGAATTGCCTTCATGTTTTAAAGTGTCCGCCACCTGTTCTACGAGCTCTTTGAGTTTTTCAGAATCCATTTTTTGGGCTTGAAGCGGGACTACAGATACTAGGCATCCCAAAAGAAGTGATTTTAAGAGGGGTCGAAACATTTTTTATGGATTTGTCGGTAAAACCCCTTATAGATTACACCCATCACAAAAAGGGTAACGATCTATTCCTTCATGGTATGGTATACGTTCTGCACGTCATCGTCCTCCTCAATTTTTTCCAGGAGTTTTTCCACATCGGCCATCTGTTCTTCGGAAAGTTCCTTGGTGACTTGGGGAATGCGCTCAAAACCTGAGGATAGAATTTCAAGACTACGCCCTTCCAACTCCTTTTGAATGGCCCCAAAACTCTCAAAGGACGCATAGATAAGAATGCCATCATCATCCACAAAGACCTCTTCGGCCCCAAAATCAATCATGTCCAGCTCCAACTCCTCTGGGTCTATGCCTTCCCCATTGATGCGAAAATTGCAGGTATGGTCAAACATAAATTCCACGGAACCTGAGGTTCCCAAACTCCCATTGCATTTGTTGAAATAGCTTCGGATGTTGGCCACGGTGCGGGTATTGTTATCAGTGGCCGTCTCAATCAATATGGCAATACCATGCGGGGCATAGCCCTCAAAGAGCACTTCCTTAAAATCACCCTGACTCTTATCGGAGGCCCGTTTAATGGCCCTCTCAATATTGTCCTTGGGCATATTGACCGACTTGGCATTCTGAATGACCGCCCGTAATCGTGAGTTGGCGTCAGGGTCGGGACCACCTTCCTTTACGGCCATCACAATGTCTTTGCCAATACGTGTAAAGGCCTTGGACATTGCGGCCCAACGCTTCATTTTTCGCGCTTTTCGAAACTCAAAGGCTCTTCCCATGCTGTATGTGGATTATCAATGCAGGTCCAAAAGTAAAAAAAATCGTGTGAAGGTAATCCGTCCTAACGGGTGTTGTTCCTTCGGTCCATAATACGCTCAATGCTATGGGCAAGTGTAAAGTCCTTTTCGGTAATGCCGTCCGCGTCATGAGTATTCAAACGAATGCGCAGTTTATTGTATACATTGTACCAATCAGGATGGTGCCCCTGTATTTCACATTCAAAGGCAATGCGGGTCATGGCGGCAAAGGCCTCCCTAAAATCCCTGAACTCAAAAACGGTCTCAATGGCCCCGTCCTTAAAGGTCCATGTATCCAATTTGTCCAAACGCTCATTGATGGTACGCTCTGAAAGTTTTTCCATATTCTTGGTTTTGTCCCAAAATTACACAGGAATGTGGTGATCTATACTATCCTGATACGTTGAAAGCAATTTTTTGGTCAGTTTATGGTCCTTGGGCAATACAGCCATAAAACGGTCATTATTGGTGGTGTACACCCGTTTGAACACAGGATGGAAGTTTCCCATTCGCTCCACAATTTCCTGTATAAAATCTTCATGGTGCACCAAATCGGTACTCCCCAAATGGTAGATGCCCGTTTTATTGCGATTGATGATATAGTGGACTTGCTGTGTCAACTTATCATGATGGGTCACATTGATGATAAGGTTGGGAAATACCTCAATAGGTTCCTTTTCAAAGAGGTTTTTTTTGATTTCCTTGATACGTGGTGAATTGTTCCCAAATACCATGGGAACCCTTAAAATGCCCCATCTTTCCTTGGGTAGTCGCATCAACATATTTTCAATTTTGATTTTGGTGCGCCCATAGATACTTTCTGAGAGGGTTTTGTCATACTCGTAGGAGGGGTATTTACTGTACGCGTCAAAGACATTGGCAGAGGACAGAAAAAGTAACCTTCCATTGTTTTTGGCAAGATATTCCGTTAGATGAAAATGGGCCTGTACTTGGGATGCGAATTCACCCCTAAGGGCTGAAATGATGATTTGCGGACGTATTTGCTGCAATATCGGAACAATATCATCCTCACGCATGTCGTACTTGAAAAACTGCTGGTTGTCGCCAAAGGACCTGTGGGCAGCACAATAGGTGCCATAGGTATCAAAATAATTACAGAGTTCCTTGTATAGGGCATTTCCAATAAACCCACTGGCACCCAGAATCAGGATTCTTTTTCCGTCTTCCTTCAACATTAGAATATGGAGTACTTGGTTTCGGTCGTCAACTTTTCCAGTGCCAACATGCCCAGTTTGGAATTCCCTTTTTCATTGAGTCCCGGGGACCATGTGGCCACACAAAACTGATTGGGCAGAAGGGCTACGATGCCACCTCCAACACCACTTTTTCCAGGTAAGCCCACCTCAAATGCAAATTCACCCGCTTCATCATAAAAACCACAGGTGAGCATAATGGCATTGATGCGTTTTACCTGGTGGATGGACAAATAAGAGGTGTTTTCAATACATTTCCCACGGTTGGCAAAAGGATAAAATGCCCTGGTCAACTGAAAACATGACATTTTTAACGCGCAGAGATGGAAATATAGGTCCAAGACGTCCCTTACCGGATTGGTAAGGTTTCCAAATGATTTGAGCAAATAGGCTGCTGCATAATTCTTAAAACCTGTATCACTTTCGGATTGAGCCACTGAGGTATCATATTGGATGGAGTAGTCATGGGTAATGGCTCTTACGTATTCCAAAAATTCCTGTTTTGGGTCTTTCATTTCTGAGACCAATACATCACAGACCACAAGGGCTCCTGCGTTGATCAATGGATTTCTTGGAATGCCGTTTTCCATTTCCAAGAGCGACAAGTGGTTAAAGGGGTCACCTGAGGGTTCCACACCCACTCGCTTCCATAACTGGTCTCCCAATAGGCTAAATGCCTTGGCAAGGGCCAATACCTTCGAAATACTTTGAATGGAAAACCCCTCATGGGCATCTCCAACGGTATAGGTATTTCCTTCATTGTCCAGCAAGGCCATCCCAAATTTATGGATGTCCACTTGGGTCAGCTCCGGAATATAGGTAGGCAGTTGTCCCTTTTCCGAAATGGGTGCGACTTGATTGGTGATATTCTCAAGAATGGACTGAAAATGGACCATTACACTTTGTAAAAGGGCAATTTTACAACTGTTGCGGGAATACTGTTTTTACGAATTTGAACATGGATTTTACTTCCGGGGTCAGCAAAGATTGTGGGGACATACCCCAAACCGATTCCTTTGCCTAAGGAGGGTGACATGGTACCGGAGGTCACATTTCCAATCTTTTTACCATGGCTGTCCACAATGTCATATCCCTGACGGGGAATCCCCCGTTCATCGAGTTCAAAAGCTACCAATTTCCGTTCCAAATCCCGCTGCTTTTCCTTGGCTAGGGCCTCACTGTTCACAAAATCCTTGGTGAACTTGGTGATCCAGCCCAATCCCGCCTCGAAGGGGGAAGTGGTATCATCAATATCATTTCCGTAAAGGCAATAGCCCATTTCCAAGCGCAGTGTATCCCTAGCGGCCAGCCCAATGGGTTTGATGCCGAAATCAGCCCCAGCTTCAAAGACCTGGTCCCATACTTGTTTCACCTCCTCATTTTTGCAATAAATTTCAAATCCGCCTGAGCCCGTATAGCCTGTGGCCGAAATAATCACATGGTCCACGCCTGCAAAATCGGCCACAACAAAATGGTAAAACTTAATGGAGGACAGATCCACAGAGGTTAGGGATTGCATGGCCTCTACAGCTTTGGGTCCCTGAATGGCCAATAAGGAGTATTGTTCTGAGATATCCCGCATATCGGCCCCAATGGTTTCATTGTAACTTGTGATATGGTTCCAATCCTTTTTGATATTGGCCGCGTTGACTACCAATAGGTATTGTTCTTCCTTGACCCTATACACGATTAAATCATCCACAATACCGCCCGTTTCGTTGGGCATACAACTATATTGGGCCCGCCCTATGGTCAGTTTGGCGGCATCATTACTGGTCACTTTTTGAATGAGTTCCAATGCCTTTGGGCCACTTATCAGAAATTCACCCATATGGGAAACATCAAAGACACCTACGCCCTCGCGTAC
>JBFOLQ010000606.1:0-4178 GCA_040830145.1 Flavobacteriaceae bacterium
GGACTGATCGATGCAGCGGAATTTTATGAGCGTATCATGGGCAAGATCAACAATTCAAAGGGATATGACGATGCCATGTCATTTACCCAAATGAGTACAAATGTCTTGGATGAGCCCTATAAGGAGAACTATGCCAATGTCTATGAAAAGGGGGCATTGATCAATATGTGCCTGGATATTATCCTGAGGGAACAGAGCCAAGGGGAAAAGGGGGTGTTGTGGATGATGCAACAATTGTCCAACAAATACGGGAAGAATGTGCCCTTTGAGGATGCTGATTTGATGGATGAAATCGTGGCCATGACCTACCCAGAGGTGCGTTCTTTTTTTGATGCCCACGTAATCGGTGATACGCCCATAGACTACGGGACCTTTTTTGCCAAGGTGGGCTTGGGTATTACGGAGTCTGAAAAACAGACAGGCTACTTCCTTGACGGGGATATGCCCTTTATTGATGTGGATCAAAAGAACAACAATGCCATCTACGTGAGAAAAGGGATTGATCTCAATACCTTTTTTACTGATTTGGGCCTTCAAGGGGGGGACGTCATTAAGAAAATTAACGGGACTGATATTGATTTGGAGGCCATACGCGGGGTTATTGGCCAAAGTTTTGGTTGGACGCCCGACACTGATATCACAATGGTGGTTGAACGCGATGGCCAGGAAATGGAAATAAGCGGTAAGGTGGGTACGCCCATGGCCAAGGAAAAGATTCTGGCCCCACTCGATAGCGCCACTGCGGCCCAAAACCAATTGCGGGAAGCTTGGATGAAAGGGTGATGGGATCGCTTTTATAAGTACAAAGGCCTTGGCGATATGTCAGGGCTTTTTTTTGCTATATGCTGTAGTTTTTTCACTGGGTACCGTGGGTTGCCCCATTCTTGATACCTAACCCTAAGTCCAACGCTATCGCATGGGCACATTGTTACATTTTCCATTTTCAACTTTTCATTATCCATTTTCGACTTTCCATTTTCCATTTTCAACTTTTCATTATCCATTATCCATTTTCAACTTTCCATTTTATATTCCCGTGACCTCTAACTCAAATAAAGCGGTATCTTTTTGTAACCTTTTCAAAAAATAGCAGTTTATCTTTTTGAACGAGCAAACCAGACCTAATTTGGAATCACTGACCGACAATTTTTTAATGGGCAAGGTCAAAGCCGGCGAAGTTGATAAAATGGGCCTTTTGTACGAACGTCATAAGAAAAGGTTGTTCGGTTTCTTTTACCGAATGAACGGAAGTGTTTCGTTGAGTGAGGATTTGGTACAGAACGTATTTGAACGCATGTTAAAGTACAGGCACACCTTTACGGGACAGGGTTCGTTTGTGGCCTGGATGTTTACCACCGCCAGAAACGTGAATTATGATTACCATAAAAAGCGGCAAAGGCAACAAACTGAAAGGGAATGGTCCACCATGGAGTACAAGATGGAAGCAAACGATGATATTGAGGGAAGTATGGAGGGAAATGAGGATAAGCACTTATTGAAACTTGCCCTGGACAGATTGGGTGGGGAAAAGCGGGAAGTATTGGTGCTCAGCAAGCTAAGGGAATTAAAGTTTAGCGAGGTAGGGCAGATTTTGGGCTGTAGTGAAGGAGCGGCCAAGGTAAAGGCCCATAGGGCCCTCAAAGACTTAAGAACCATTTTTATGCAACTACAAACACAATGAACCATGGAGAGAGAGCGGTTTGAACAAATGGCCATCGATTATTTTAGGGAGGCATTGGCCGAAACAGATAAGCAGGAACTGGAGCTTTTCTTGAAGGAACATCCCGATCACGCCATGGAATTGGAACAACTTAGGGATGTCTGGGCACAAATGGATGCCATGGTCGTACCGGAAACCTCTGAGGAAATGGATGCCCGGTTTTTTGGGTTTCTGAATACGGAAGTGGAGAAAACCCAAAAAGTCGCTAAAAAACCTACTGCGGGTTTCCTGGATGTGTTGGGCTCCCTATGGCGACCCAGATGGGCCTACGGATTCCTATTGTTGGCGGTGGGGGTGGCCGCAGGGTATTTCCTGGGTCCCAAGGAAGAACCCCAATCGTTGGAACCCTTGGTGGCAGACACCAATGAAACGGAGGAGGTCCGGGAACAATTAGTGTTGACCCTTTTGGACCAACCATCGGCCAACAAAAGGTTACAGGCGGTCACCGAAGCCACAAAAATGAACAAGGCCACAGAGAGTGTCATTGAGGCCCTTTTTGCGACACTTAACAAAGACCCCAATGTCAATGTGCGTTTGGCGGCGGTGGAATCGCTCTCACGCTATGTTGAAAATCCACTGGTGCGAATGGGATTGATCCAATCGATTACACAACAGGAGTCCCCTTTGGTGCAGATAGCGCTGGCTGACCTCATGGTGGCCTTACAAGAGGAGGAATCGGTCAACTCCATGCGGCAATTACTTAAAAAGCCCAATCTGGATACCACGGTGAGTAAGAAAATCAAGGAATCCATCAATCAAATCATATAATTCATTTATCAAAAAACGAACAGTCATGCCAACACAAATCAGAACAATCTGGGTCTTTATACTTCTTTGTACGGGACTTACCCATGCACAGGAGTTTACGGAAACACTAAAAAGGGAGCTCCAATTTGCATCCCCCTCCCATACCAATGTCCTCACGGTGCAAAATGTGAATGGTTCCATCCATGTGGAAGGATATAATGGTCAAACCGTATTGGTAGAGGTGAGAAAGACCATTACCGCCAAGAGCCAAACCTATTTGGAGAAGGGAAAACGGGAAATTGGGATTGCCGTGGAGGAACAAGGGGATAAGCTATTTGTGTACTTGGATTCCCCTTGGACGTATTTTGATGTGGAAAAAGGACGTTTCGCCCATCATGAAAACTACAATCATAGGGAGAAGCAACGGTACCGCTATCACTTGGATTTTACCATCAAGGTTCCGAGGCGTACCGGCTTACATCTGGGAACCATGAACAATGGTGATGTGTTCGTAAGGGATGTGCAAGGGGCATTGATGAAAGTGAATAACCTGAATGGGGCCATTACCCTTGAAAATGTGGCAGGAAAAACCCATGTGAGCGCCTTGAACAGGGATATCAATATTACCTATGCTGACAATCCCCGGGAAGATTCGCATTACCATTCACTCAATGGGGATATCAACGTAACCTTTAAGGGTGGTTTGGATGCCGATGTGACCTTTAAAAGCCTGAATGGCCATTTTTATACCAACTACGATGTGGTGGCCCTGCGGCCAGAGGTGACCACAAAGAAGATGGAAGGAAAAAAAGGGATTAAGTATAAAGTGGATTCCAAGGAATCCTTTCGGATAGGGGACGGGGGCATTCAATTGGATTTTAATCTCCTGAATGGGGATGCCCTGGTCAAAAATTAAAAAGAATTGTGTATGTCGTCCATTATCCACAAACCTGTTGCCGGAATACCGTACGTATTTATTTCGCACGGGTTTGTGACTGAATGACCAATGATAAACTATAAAAACAAAGGTGATGAAAGGAACTTTACGATTTATATTGTGCATGTGTTTGGTGGTGCTGGTACCACGGCACGTTTTTTCCCAGGATGGGGAGAAGTTGACGATTCCATTGAGTGATCCCCAAAGTCAGGGACATTTAAAGGTGGGGGTTCTTAGTGGCTCCATTTCCGTTGTCGGCCATTCGGGAAGTGATGTGATAGTGGAGACAGAAAATCTCAAGAAGCACCAAAATAGCAGTACAAGGGACGGACTGCGTAGGGTCAGCGGTGCAGGGAATGGATTTTCGGTAGAGGAATACAACAATAGGGTCACCATTAGATCGCACAACTCCAACAAGAGACAAAATTTTAAGATTCGTGTCCCGCGCAATTTTTCCTTGAAATTGAATGCCACGAACAACGGCAATATTTATGTTTCAGGAGTACATGGGGAAATGGAAATCAGTAACACCAATGGAGCCATTACCCTTGAGAATATCAGTGGCTCGGTGGTGGCCGATGCACTCAATAAAAATATTGTGGTCACTTTTGATGAAGTAACCCCCAATGCCCCCATGGCCTTTACCAGTCTTAATGGGAACTTGGATGTCACTTTTCCGACCGATGTAAAGGCCACGATAAAGGCCAAGACGGAAAATGGCAATGTCTATACCGATTTTGAGATGGAACAGCGGGTCGTTTCCAATGTGGACCA
>JBFOLQ010000607.1:0-6175 GCA_040830145.1 Flavobacteriaceae bacterium
CAAAATCGGTAGAAGGTAAGTGGTACCAATATTGGATGGACCATAATTACTTTCATTCTACCCCTGATAATAGGGAGCCATATACCATAGTGATTCCCCCGCCCAATGTAACGGGGGTATTGCACATGGGCCATATGCTCAATAATACTATTCAGGATGTATTGATTCGCAGGGCCCGCCTGCAGGGAAAAAATGCCTGTTGGGTACCTGGGACCGATCACGCCAGTATTGCTACAGAGGCCAAGGTAGTTGCGAAATTAAAATCAGAAGGGATTGAAAAGGCTTCGTTGTCGCGGGAAGATTTCCTGAAGCATGCATGGGAATGGAAGGAAGAATATGGGGGCGTAATCCTGGAGCAGCTAAAAAAGCTGGGATGTTCCTGTGATTGGGACCGTACCAAGTTTACCATGGATGACGATATGTCAGCTTCGGTCATTAAGATATTCGTGGACCTGTTTGACAAAGGCCATATTTATCGGGGACATCGTATGGTCAATTGGGACCCTGAGGCCCAGACCACGCTATCAGATGAGGAGGTCATCCATGAGGAGCGGCAGGGTCTATTGTATTATGTTACCTATAAGGTCGTTGATTCGGATGCCCCAACCTCAGATGGACAAGCGGAGACCCTTACCATTGCTACAACACGCCCCGAGACCATTTTGGGCGATACGGCGATTTGCATCAATCCAAATGACGAGCGCTATCGCCATCTTAGGGGAAAAAAGGCCATTGTGCCCATATGCAATAGGATCATCCCCATTATTGAAGATGCGTATGTGGACGTGGAATTTGGTACCGGATGCCTGAAAGTGACACCGGCACATGATGAGAATGACAAAAATTTAGGCGACAAACATGGATTGGAGGTCGTGGATATCTTTAACCCAGATGCCACCTTAAATGCCCATGGACTCCATTATAAGGGGAAAGACCGTTTTGTAGTCCGTAAGGAGATAGCCCGTGAGCTGAAGGAAAACGGACATTTGGTAAAGACCGAACAGCACATAAACAAAGTGGGGACCTCTGAGCGTACCGGAGCCGTTATTGAGCCCCGTCTTTCCGATCAATGGATCCTGCGAATGGAAGAATTGGCAAAACCTGCCTTGGAAGCTGTGATGAAAACGGGGAAGGTAAAACTCTTTCCCAAAAAATTTGAAAGTACCTATCGCCATTGGAGGGAGAATATCAGGGATTGGAACATCTCCCGCCAATTGTGGTGGGGGCAACAGATTCCTGCGTATTACTATGGGGATGGAAAGGACGATTTCGTGGTTGCCGAAACGCAAAAGGAAGCCCTGACCAAGGCCCAAGCCAAGAATCCTAAAATTCAGGAGTCAGATTTACGCCAGGACCCGGATGTGCTCGACACATGGTTTTCTTCCTGGTTGTGGCCCATAAGCGTTTTCGGTGGCATCTTGGAGCCCGATAATCCTGAAGTGGCCTACTATTATCCAACAAATGATTTGGTTACCGGCCCCGATATCCTTTTTTTCTGGGTGGCCCGTATGATTATTTCAGGCTACGAATATAGGGACCAACGCCCTTTTGAAAATGTGTACCTGACCGGCTTGGTTCGCGATAAGCAACGACGTAAGATGTCCAAGCAATTGGGGAATTCCCCAGATGCCCTGAAACTCATCGGGGAATATGGGGCAGGTGGAGTGCGTGTGGGACTTTTACTGAGCGCGGCTGCGGGGAACGATCTTCTTTTTGATGAGGCCTTATGCCAACAAGGGAAGAACTTTGCGAATAAGATATGGAATGCCTTTCGTTTGGTCATGGGATGGGAAGTGGCCCCCAATCCCCAACCTGAGGCAGCCAAGGTAGGAGTGACATGGTTCTCCTCCAGATTTGATCAAGCACTTTTGGAGATTGAAGACCATTTTTCAAAATACCGGATATCGGATGCCCTGATGACCATGTACAAATTGGTCTGGGACGATTTTTGTTCTTGGCTATTGGAGATTGTGAAGCCTGCGTATCAGCAACCCATTGACCAAGAGACGTATTCTTCCGTGATAGAGTTGTTTGAGAAATGTCTCATTATCTTACACCCTTTTATGCCCTTCTTGACTGAGGAAGTATGGCAATACATGGCACCACGGACGCCCAAGGAGGCCCTGATTGTGGCACAATGGCCCAAAGCGGGAAAAGCGGATGGGGAACTAATTACGGAATTTGATTATGCCACCGAGGTTATTTCGGGTATACGTACCATCCGAAAGGAAAAGAACATTCCACAAAAAGAAGCTTTGGACCTCTATATTCTTCTTAATTCTGGAAAAGTATCCAATCGTATGGATGCCATTGTACAAAAACTTGGGAATATTTCGTCTCTTAAAACTATTAAAGAATCAAAACACGGTGCCCTCTCATTTAGAGTAAAGAGTGATGAATATTTTATTCCGATAGAAGATTCGATTGATGTACAGGCCGAGATTGAAAAGATAAGGGAGGAGCTGAACTACACCAAAGGGTTTTTAAAATCAGTACAAAAAAAGTTGGGCAACGAACGCTTTGTGAACAATGCTCCCGAAAAGGTGGTGGCCCTTGAACGAAAAAAGGCTGCGGATGCCGAGGCCAAGATCCAGACCCTGGAGAAAAGCTTGGCCAATCTTGGGTAGAAGAGCATTCAACCCATTGGTATTTTGTAATGTGGTGGCGGCCATTAATCTTATGATAAAAAGGAAACTCCACCGCGTTCCCATACGAACGGGTGGAGTTCCAGTACAATTTTAAGTTATTGGGCTACGGCTTAATTGGGAATTCCAAATACTTCAACTTCCGCCAAACTTAAGTAACCTCTTTGGGTTCTATGGATCAGGACATAACGGGCATCCTCATCAATTTGCAAGGTTTGTTCCCGTAGGTTTTTCAACGTGCCCACCTCTATATAGTCGTTGGGATTGTTACTTTCCGTATTGCCAACGTATACTTTGAATCCGTTCAATCGATTTGAACAACAGTCACTTCTATTGAAGATGCGAATGGCCGCGAGATTGCTTTCCGTTCCCAAATCTACACGCCACCATGAATTTGATCGGTTGAGTGTATGGGTGATGGAATTGTGGCGATACACCCCACTTTGATTGCCGTCGACTGCCCTTGCCGACACGCCTCTCCAACCCGTGGAACTTTGCTTGGTCTTCTTGTTCAGGGCAATATTGTCCAATTCATCCATGGTGAGCACCTTCACTTGGGCGGTATCGGTAAGGCCTCCATCCACGGTTGTTGCCGTTATGGTGACAGTACCTTCCGAAATGGCCGAAAGATTGCCATTTTCATCTACGCTGACAATAGCATCATCGCTACTGCTCCAGTTTACAAACTTGTTGGTGGCATCCAATGGGCTTACCGTGGCTACCAAACGTTTTGTCCTGCCTTGCAATAACACTACTTCTTCCGGGGTAACTGAAATACCGGTGACCGCTGTTGGAGGACCTTGAATTCGTATTATTTGAAGGCCAGACCTCCCGGAAGCAGCGAAAATATAATCGTCTTTGGAGACTACATAGTTGATGGATCCCTGTAGGTCCAAAACTCCCGCTGTAGCTATGTTTGATTTGTTTTCAGCAAGTGAAAGCCCCGCGGCCCCATTGGCCATAAGCAATAGGTCATCATTAAAGGACACGGCATTGGTTACAATGTCAGACTCCAATTCCCCCTCGGGTCTTAGGGCAATTTCAAGTTTGGTCTCTAGGGCACCTGTATCAATATTGTAAATACCGGCACCATTACTGCCTTCGGCTATGGCCAAACGATTATCCGATATGGCAATGGTACGCTTTTCGTCCTCGCCAAAATTTGAAGTGACCGATAGGGATGAAATTTCCTTTAGGGACGTATCCAGGAACCGTACTCCAAAGCTTCCGTCCAATACGGCAATACCGTTCGCAGTGGCTGACAGCGATCGCAAATCATCAAAAGGGGATTCTTCCATAATTTCAAGGGTGTTTTTATCAAAGCGGGTTATATACCCCTCTTTTCCGCTCGTTACATAAACACTGTTGTCCTTGACCATAATATCATTGGCAACAAAACCATCCTGGTAGTTGAACTCTACCCCATCTGACATATCAATCTGCCCATTGGGTGCCTTGACCTTGCCAACAAAGGAGTTTGTATGGGCCTCTTCTGATTTTTCGGCATCTAAACTACCTGCCACATATATATGCCCGGCATCAAAGGTCACGGCATTTATATCAGCCTCTTCAAAATACAATCTTGAAACCAGGAACGGATTCATATAGTCCGTGACGTCTATCACGTCAACCGTACCGGTATGTACCGCTCCTGCTGAATTGTACGAGACATAGGCATAATTGCCAACAAGGTCTACATGGGTAGCCCCTAAGTTGTCGACAGACCCGAGACTTGGAGGGGTAACCTGGCCAGCCAGAAAAAAGCTATACTGACCTTCATCATTTTTTGATGGGCTTGTTCCTTTGGAAGATGATAGTTTACGAATATCTATGGCGCCCCTATTCGTTATGTCGATGCTGTTGAAGAGTACATCGCTGTCTTTTTCCAGATAAATACTTGACCGTTCTGTGTCGTTCGTTTCCGAAACATCAAAATCTTGGGTGTCATCAGAGCATGAGGCCATAAAAAAAGCCGTACATGCCAACATATAAACTATCCTGCGCATTTTAAGTAGGTTTTAGAAAATGGGTTGAAATGAAAACGTTAAAAAGGAAGTGGTTAATATCCAATCATCAGTTTTTTCGATTAACCACCATAAAAGTCGGTATATGCACGGCTCATGAACACAATTTTAAGATTATTCTTACACAAATCGATGAATTGATGTCTTTGTATAGGTTTGTTAAACCGTTTCAGATTCCACGTTTTCAGTATGGGATGTCACATTGTGTGATTTCTGTTTTTGGCTGGGATTTTTCCTATCCCCGTATTCCCAAAGACCCAATAGAAATGAATCGCTTAGGTTTTGGCGATCTATAAAATTAAACCATTCAAGAAAATCGAGGTATGTCGCGCAAAATGGGAAATGGGTGGGTAGCTGTCAAAGGGTAAGTGGCTTCTACCATATACCATTGACAAGCCGTTCGTAAAATCTTTTGGCCCCATTATCAATATAAGGGAAGGACCGAATAACCGTCCTTCCCCTTAAATGAGAATGTCCATTTCCCGTGGGCCAGGATGAAAATTGACTAATTCTTTATAAGGCCCTGCCCTTCTATCCAGGGGGCACCGGCTTCCTGTAATTTGGCCTCTAGACTGGGTAGAACATCTTCTGTCACCTTTCGCAATTGAGCGGTTATGTCCAATAATTGCGTTTTGGCCCTATTGAATGCCTTATGGTGATTTCCCGTTGGACCATAGGTATTGCCCAGAGCTACATACCCTATAAAGGAACCGTCACCTGGGGCCGGGACATTGCGTTCCCCTACCTCATTTTTGGCTGGGTTCCCATTCATGGCCTCATCCAAGGCCAATAGTTGTTTCCTTGTATCTTCAATTTTGGTATAGAGCGTAGTTGAGGGACGTGTTGCCTCATTATGGGCCCGTTTCATGGCATTCACCGTTGCAATACTTTTTTTGAGCACTGTATTGGTTGACATAAGCTTCTGTTGAAAGTCTTGAAACGCTGTCCTAAAGGCATCAATTTCATTGGCTGGTTTTGAAGGGAGGGCCCCATCACGTAACTGTTTTACCTGAAAGGAAACGGGATCTGCCAGTTGGGTCAATGTCCCTTGGACCTTTTTATAAAGCGTGGCTTGATAGGTACCCGGGGTTGCCATATAGGGAGAGGTGAAAAATTCCTCATCCCCGCGTGGTTTTGGTGCCTTAAGGGGAATCCCACTGCGGTTGGCATGTGAAAGGTTCCAACTGACACGGTTAAACCCTTTTTTATTACTGGCGACAATGGTATTTACGACCTGTCCGTTCTGGTCAGTGATCATTAGGATAAGGCCAGGCGCTTCTTCACTCTTTTCCTTGCCCAAGGCATCCCAGCCTGGAAAGGGAATAGAGGTATTTTGTTTGGTAAGTTCCTTTTCCCCCTTGGTACGTCCTTCCTTGGCAGAAATAAGTTTTTTGGGGAGGTAATACGTAAAAGAGGCCCCAAAAGGAGGGTTTTTTGCCTTATAGGTATTGTCCCCTTGCCCATAAATCCCTGGTCTAGGGATATATCGATAGGCAGTTTTAGGCG
>JBFOLQ010000608.1:0-12707 GCA_040830145.1 Flavobacteriaceae bacterium
CATTTATGAACATTTGTACAATACCTCCAAAGTGTCTGAAATCGATGCCTTGGCCCTGAGGGACCATCCTGATTTGGCAGCCACCCATATTCCCGAAAATGCCGTGAACACCCCTGTTACCATGCGGTCATCAGACGGACTGCATTTGGTATTTCACGAAGCTAATTTGACCAATTATGCGGGAATGACATTGAAGGTAGATACCGAAACCCTGGCCCTAAACAGTGAATTGGTAGGTTCCGATCGACTGGGCCATAAGGTAAAGATCGCCCTGCCTGCCAAAACACCTTGGCGTACCATCCAGATAGCCGATCGGGCCGGCGACTTGATAGAATCGAGACTGATTGAAAATGTAAACGATTCCAATAAATTGGGTGATGTATCTTGGTTTACCCCCATGAAGTATGTGGGCATATGGTGGGAGATGCACCTTGGATTGTCCACTTGGGACCTGGAAGCCACCCAGGATATGAACACATTTTCAACCCTTGATAAGAAGCAGACGAGTACCAAACACGGTGCCACCACGGAAAATACCAAAAAATATATAGATTTCGCGGCCGCCAACGGTTTTGGTGGGGTATTGGTGGAAGGTTGGAACACGGGTTGGGACCATTGGATCGGTTTTGAGGACCGGGAGGGGGTATTTGATTTTGTGACCCCATACGATGATTTTGACATTGACGAGGTCAACCGTTATGCCGAGGAGAAAGGAGTTCAAATGATCATGCACCACGAGACCAGTGCCGCTCCCCGCACCTACGAAAAACAACTAAAGGCCGCCTACGAGCTCATGCAACAATATGGTATGCACACGGTAAAATCAGGTTATGTTGGTAAAATCATTCCCAAAGGGGAATATCACCATGGCCAATGGATGGTCAACCATTACCGAAAGGCCCTGGAGACCGCGGCCAAATACCAAGTGGCAGTAAATGCCCACGAACCCATTAAGCCAACGGGACTCCGGCGTACCTTACCCAACGCCATAGCCGGTGAAGGGCTTCGGGGGCAAGAGTTCAATGCCTGGGCCTCTGATGGGGGCAACCCTCCGGAACATTTGCCCATCGTGGCCTTTACCCGAATGTTGGCCGGTCCCATAGATTTTACTCCGGGTGTCTTTGATATAGGACTCCCCACCAAACCCAACAATCAGATCAACACTACCCTAGCCCAACAATTGGCCCTATACGTGGTCATATATGGTCCTGTTCAAATGGCTTGTGACCTCCCTGAAAATTATCAGGGGCAACCGGCCCTACAGTTTATACGTGACGTTGGGGTGAATTGGGAACAGACCAAGGTGTTGCATGGTGAGGTCGGTGATTTTGTGACCATTGCCCGTGAGGAACGTGACACTGGAAATTGGTTTGTGGGAGCCATTACCGATGAGCATCCGCGAGAAATCACGATTGCCTTTGACTTTCTTGAGGATGGAAAAACCTATAAGGCTTTGATTTATCGTGATGCGGATACGGCCCATTACAAGGACAATCCCGATGCCTTGGTCATCGAGAATATGGACATCACCAAGGATACTTCCAAAACCTTTACATTGGCCCCCGGAGGTGGGCTGGCCATAAGTCTGATCGGGGAATAGTGATGCCCATGTCACTCCCTATCCCATAACCCCTTATGGCTAGGGAGGTCAACACATGAAAAAGGGTAAGTGTCGTTAACGGCACTTACCCTTCTTACTTGCCATAGTGCCTACTGATTACATGAGGTCAAACCTGTCTAGGTTCATTACCTTGTCCCAAGCAGTTACAAAATCCTTCACAAATTTTTTCTGGGAATCATTGCTCCCATAAATTTCGGCGATTGCCCTTAACTCTGAGTTGGACCCAAAGATAAGATCGGCCCGAGAGGCAGTCCATTTGGTTTCCCCTGTTCTGCGATCGCGTCCTTCAAACAGTTCTTCATTCCCTGCCATGGCCGTCCATTCCGTACCCAAATCCAATAGGTTCACAAAGAAATCGTTGGTCAGCTGACCGGGCCTGTCCGTAAACACTCCATGGTCAGAATCATCGTAATTCGTTTTAAGGGCCCTCATACCACCCATCAAGACAGTCATTTCAGGGATTGTGAGTGTGAGCAATTGTGCCCTGTCCACCAACAATTCCTCTGACTTTACGGAGTAGCTCCCCTTTAAATAATTACGGAAGCCATCCGCCAATGGTTCCAAGACTTCAAACGATTCAGCATCTGTTTGTGCATCCGTGGCATCGGTACGTCCTGGCGAAAATGGGACTGTTATGTTACTTCCGGCATTCTTGGCGGCCTCTTCCACTGCGGCGCATCCTCCCAACACAATCAAATCGGCCAAGGAAATCTTTTTGTCCCCTGATTGTGCCCCATTAAAATCATTCTGGATTTTTTCCAGTGTTTCCAACACCTTGGCCAATTGGGCAGGATTGTTCACTTCCCAATTCTTTTGGGGAGCCAAACGAACACGGGCCCCATTGGCACCCCCGCGCATATCAGAACCCCTAAATGTGGAGGCCGATGCCCATGCGGTGGATACAAGCTCTGAAATGGACAGCCCTGAATCCAAAATGTTGGCCTTAAGGGTCGCGATATCTTCCGCTTCAACCAATCCATGGTCTACACTGGGCACGGGATCTTGCCAGATAAAACTCTCCGTGGGCACATCAGAACCCAAGTAACGGGAAATGGGACCCATATCACGATGTGTCAACTTAAACCATGCTCTGGCAAATGCTTTTTCAAACTCAACCGGATTTTCATAAAATCGTCTCGATATTTTTTCATACACCGGATCTGTACGAAGGGAAATATCCGTAGTAAGCATTATTGGGACATGTCTCTTATCAGGATCATGCGCATCTGGCACACTATTGGTCCCTCCTCCATTTTTGGGTATCCATTGGTGCGCCCCAGCCGGGCTCTTGGTCAGTTCCCATTCATATCCAAACAAGTTCCAAAAGAACATATTGCTCCATCGGGTCGGTGTACTTGTCCAAGCACCTTCCAAACCACTGGTAATGGTATCAGGCCCTTTCCCAGAACCAAAATTATTCTTCCAGCCCATCCCCTGCATTTCAATGGAAGCTCCTGCCGGCTCAGCTTCCAAATATTCGGCATCACTGGCGGCACCATGTGTTTTTCCGAAGGTATGTCCCCCAGCGATCAAGGCCACCGTTTCCTCATCATCCATGGCCATACGACCAAAGGTCTCACGAATATCCCGGGCTGCGGCCAAGGGGTCGGGATTGCCATTGGGACCTTCCGGATTTACATAGATCAACCCCATATGGGCAGCTCCAATTTGTTTTTCCAATTCCCCATTTTCACTGTAGCGATCCTTATTGCCCAACCATTCTTTTTCATTCCCCCAGTAAATGTCCTCTTCTGGTTGGTAGATGTCCTTTCGGCCCCCACCAAATCCCAGTGTCTTGAAACCCATGGACTCCAGGGCACAATTTCCTGTAAGTATCAAAAGGTCTGCCCATGATAGTTTTTTTCCATATTTCTGTTTTATGGGCCAAAGCAACATACGTGCCTTATCTAGATTGGCATTATCTGGCCAACTGTTCAAGGGGGCAAAACGTTGGTTTCCGGTATTACCGCCCCCACGGCCATCCGAAATACGATAAGTACCGGCCGCGTGCCAAGCCATTCTAATGAAAAAAGGGCCATAATGGCCATAATCGGCCGGCCACCAATCCTGGCTATCGGTCATCAATTCGGTAAGGTCCTTTTTTACGGCCTCTAAATCCAAGGACTTGAATTCCTCAGCATAATCAAAGTCTTCGTCCATGGGATCGGACAAGGATGAATGTTGACGCAGAATATTTAAGTTTAGTTGATTGGGCCACCAATCCCGGTTGGTGGTACCCCCTCCAGCGGCTTGGTGCAATTCGCCATTCAAGAATGGGCACATACCAGCATCGCCATTTTTATTGTGAGTGTCCATGAGAAAATATGTTTTAGGTTAACAGGTCTAAAAGTAGGGCTCCTCTTCCTTACTTTTGATATGTATGCATTTATTTACGTTATCCCAGTATTGTAATTGATTATGGTAAGCATAAAAACTATCGGCTTATGGATTTCAGAATATCCAAAAAAGGAAAAATGACATTTAGAGGATTTCCATTAATATGGATGCTCTTTTTTTGGAGCTGTTTCCAAATATGGGCCCAAAACCATGTTGCGATTACCATTGATGACGTGCCGAACACAAGCCTATACCAATCTGAAAACTATCGTTCGGGCATACTTGACAAGATTGACTCCCTACGCATCCCCGTAGCTATTTTTATCAATGAAGGCCTACTCTATAAAACCGATTCCGTCACAAAAAATTTTGAACTCCTCAACAGATGGGTCAAAAGCAAAAATACGACCATTGGCAACCACACTTTCTCGCACTCCAGATATTCTGAGGTAGGGTACGGACATTTTCACAAGGATATTGAAAAAGGGGCGTATATAACCCGGGAGCTCATCAAAAAATATGGTAAGAAACTCACCTATTTTCGTTTTCCATACAACGACCTGGGCGCTGATTCCATTCAGCACGTTGAAATTGAACGTTTTTTACGCGACATGGAGTACAAATCAACCCCCTTTACCATAGAGAGCTCTGATTGGATGTTCAATGCCCTGTACGAAAATTACCTTCATCAAAAGGAATATAAAAAAGCGGAAGGGATTGGCTCCCTATATCTGTCAAAAACAATGGAGTATTTTCAATTCCTTGATTCCTTGGCCATAAAAAAATATGGCAGAAAGATTCCCCATATTTATTTATGTCATGACAATAGATTAAATACCGATTTTCTAATCCCCTTACTCTCGCGGCTCAGGCAGCAGGGTTATAATTTCATACGTCTTGATGAGGCACTAAAGGACAGTGTTTACGTGCAAGATGATACGTATTACAAGAAATGGGGCATTTCATGGCTTTATAGATGGATGTCGTCCCAAAGGGAACGAATGAAATGGATGGGAATGGAGCCCGATATGAAAGAAGTGGAGCGGCGCTACAATAATTTGAACAAAAAATAAATTATGGAGCATCTGCCATTTGACGGGGCCAAAACTCCAAACATCCATTTTCAGTGGCCCATAAATATCCCTTTACCGTTTTCTGCTGAAAATTAGGAATTTATGCGGAACCATTTAAAAAAAATGGGGAGACCATTGATGATTTTTATACCCATACTTGAAATACTGAAAAAATTGGAGGTATGGCGTTCCATTACAGAGATTCCCTAAACCGACAAACGGGTTCCGAATATCCCAAATGTCTACATCTTTTGCAACCAATGGCGCATATCCACTTCCTTTAAAATGGCATCCCTTAGGTCAGAGATCCCTATGCGTTGCTGATCCATGGTATCACGGTACCGAAGGGTCACCGTTTTATCCTCTAAGGTTTGGTGGTCCAAGGTTATGCAAAATGGGGTGCCCACCGCGTCTTGGCGACGGTAGCGGCGGCCCACGGCATCTTTTTCGTCATAGACAACATTCATATCCCACTTAAGGTCATCTACAAGCGTATGGGCCAATTCTGGGAGGCCATCCTTTTTGACCAAAGGCAGTACAGCAGCTTTGACCGGGGCCAGAACGGCGGGCAGTTTCAACACCGTTCGGGTGGTACCATTCTCCAATTCCTCCTCCTGTAGCGAATGCGAGAAAACAGCCAGGAACATACGATCTAGCCCAATGGAGGTCTCTACCACAAAGGGCACATAGTTTTCCTTGCGCTCTGGGTCAAAGTATTGCAGCTTTTTATGGGAGTATTTCTCATGGTTGCCCAAGTCAAAATCAGTCCGTGAATGGATGCCCTCCAGCTCCTTGAACCCAAAAGGGAACTTAAATTCAATATCAGCGGCCGCATCTGCGTAATGGGCCAATTTCTCATGATCGTGAAAGCGGTAATTCTCCCCACCCATACCAAGGGAAAGATGCCAAGCCAATCTTTTCTCCTTCCAGGTTTCATACCATTCCTTTTGGGTACCCGGTGCAATGAAGAACTGCATTTCCATCTGTTCAAACTCCCGCATTCGAAAGATGAATTGACGGGCCACAATCTCATTTCTAAAGGCCTTTCCGGTCTGCGCAATTCCAAACGGAATCTTCATTCTACCGGTCTTTTGCACATTGGGAAAGTTCACAAAAATTCCCTGTGCCGTCTCGGGTCTTAAATACAGGTCAGTGGCCGTATCGGCCGAAGCGCCCAATTTGGTCCCAAACATAAGATTGAACTGCTTTACATCGGTCCAATTCTTAGACCCTGACATGGGGCAGGCTATCTCCAATTCCTCAATCAGTTTTTTGACGTCGGCCAAATCCTCATTTTCCAATCCCTTTGCCAAGCGTCCGGATATCCGTTGCATCTCGGCCCGATAGTCCAATACCCGTTGATTGGTGCTTACGAATTGTTCCTTGTCAAAAGCCTCACCAAATCGCTTCTGGGCCTTCTTGACCTCTTTTTCAATCTTGCCCTCAATCTTGGCAATATAATCCTCAACGAGCACATCTGCCCGATATCTTTTTTTGGAGTCCTTATTGTCAATCAAGGGGTCATTAAAGGCATCAACATGCCCTGAAGCCTTCCAAGTGGTGGGATGCATGAAAATGGCGGCGTCCAACCCAACAATATTGTCATTGAGCTGTACCATGGCCTTCCACCAATACTCCCTGATGTTCTTCTTGAGTTCGGCCCCATTTTGGCCATAATCGTACACGGCACTAAGGCCATCGTAAATTTCACTGGAGGGAAAGACAAAGCCATATTCCTTGGCATGGGAAATGACCCTCTTAAAAACGTCTTCTTGATTTGCCATTCGGCAAAAATAGGACATTGCCCAAAAAAAGATAAATTATTTTATGGTAAGGGTTGAAACTCTTGTACAATGACCATTGACCCCCCTACGGAAAGAGTGTGAAATCACCTGGCATCAAAAAATATACTTGATTACTTCAATGTAAATTCAACCGAGGTCAATAAGCGTTCGTCCTCAAAAATGTTCAAAGTATATACCCCATCTATGAGCGAGCCCTCGGGCACCACAATCCAATCACATGGGTATTCATCCTTACCACTCATGGTGATTTCAGTACGTTTGCTATACACATTTCCATTTACAGATACCGAATTGTTCATATCCTCAATAATCTGTTTGTTCGGATCCAAAAATTGAAGGTATAATACCCGCTCCTTAATCTCGTCGGATGGGTCAGCAATAATTGTAAAGCAGCCCTTGAGCACCTCAACAACTGAGGCTTTGTTAGTTCTAATTGGTGTTTCCCCGCGTAAACGATGTCCGGTACCGCGTGCATTGCGAATCGTAAGATAGCTCTTTGTCTTAAGTTTTTGGTTTAGCTCCTTAACCGTTTGCCGTTGCTGGGCCTCGGCAGCGGCCAAGTTCATACTCTTTTCCCGCAATTCATCTAACTGTAACTGGGTACTTTGATGTTCCTCGGATAAAACCGTGTAGTTATAGTTCAGGAAATTGTTCCGAAGCTTTAAGCTGTCGTTCTTAACTTCCAATCGGCGGAGCTCTGTTCTATATTCGCGAAGTTTTTCAATGGTGAAGGTCAGCTTGCCAACAGAATCCAATAACTGTTGGATTTCATCCCGGGAATCCTGGAGCTCAATTTCATTGACCTTGCTGAGGGAAGTCAATCGGTCAACTTCACCCTGCATCAATTTTAAGTCCTGTACTAGAATACTCTTTTCTTGCTCAAGGAAGTTGATCTCGGTCTTGGATTGCGCGTAGCTGTAATAAAAGGCAATCAATATAGCCACTAACACCGCCGCCAAAGCAGTCAGCATTATCTTATATTTATTATCTTTTTGGTCCATGGGGCCAAGTAGGTTTTGTAGATTTAGTAATAGCTGAAAAAATTTGGGGGCTTTTTCAATTTCAAATATAACGAATGATGTACTGTCAATACTATTGCCTTCAGCATGTTTTGGATGTAATGCACATTTATCGGACGGAGAACAATCCCTATGTACCGCTTGCCGAGCCGACATGCCGATTACCGGATACGATTTTGTATCGGAAAATCCGATAGACCGCACTTTTTTTGGCCGAATTGACATTGAAAAGGCAGGTGCCTTTCTCTTTTTTCATGAACAGGGCCTTGTAAAAACCCTGATACACAACCTCAAATACAAAGGCCATACGAAAATAGGGGAACTTTTGGGGGAATGGTACGGTCATATACTGAAAAATGACGCTGGGCTATCTGCCATTGATCTAGTGGTTCCCGTACCCTTACACCCTAAAAAATTGCGTAAGCGGGGATACAACCAGGTCTCCAAATTTGCCCATTGCCTCGCCCAACACCTGAGCGTTCCGGTACGAGAGGACATTTTGGTCAAAACAGCCAATACCAAGACCCAAACCAAAAAGGGACGGGTAGGCCGATGGCTTCATTCACATGACCTGTATCTAGTAAAGGAAGGTGTTGATCTTTTGGGACAATCCATTTTATTGGTCGATGATGTGATTACCACTGGTGCCACTATGGAAGCTTGCTCATTGGCACTGAAAAAGGCGGGCAATCCCAAAATATACCTGGCGGCCATGGCGGTAGTGCCCCTTGACTGATGTTCTCCCATCATTTAACAGCCTTTTAGGCCTCAAGGAGTCAAGGGGTTTATAAATATGTTGTTATTTTGCCCTGAACAGAATACTATGGCCAAACGCTTTTTTGCCCTCTTGTTTTTTGCCTTTACGCTAATGGCACTATGGCAATGTGCCAATAGGGGAAACCCTTCAGGTGGACCTAAGGACGTAGATCCCCCAGTCCTTTTACGTACAGAACCTGCCAATCTTTCCACTAACTTCAAGGGCAATAAGATAAGACTGTATTTTGACGAATACATAAAGTTGCAGGACGTTCAAGAACAGTTGATTATTTCCCCACCACTAAAGTACCGGCCTGAAATATCCCCTTTGGGCGGTCCCAGTAAGTATGTAGAGATACGATTAAAGGATACACTTAGGGACAATACCACGTATACCTTGAACTTCGGCCAAAGTATAGTGGATAACAACGAAGGAAATCCCTACCCGTATTTGTCCTACGTGTTCTCAACGGGAGACTATATAGATTCACTGTCCCTATCAGGGGCGGTTAAGGATGCCTATAACAAAAAAGCCGATCCATTTATAAGTATCCTCTTGTACGAGATTGATACGGCCTATACCGATTCAACCATTTATAGAAAACTGCCCAACTATATGGCCAATACATTGGACAGCCTCATCACCTTTAAACTGAATAATTTAAAAAAGGGAAAATACAAGCTGTTTGCCATTAAGGATGAGGGCAAGAACAATGTGTTTGATCAAAATGCCGACAAAATTGCCTTTTCGACAGATACCATTACCCTACCCACTGATTCAACCTATTTACTGACCCTTTTTAAGGAGACACCTGATTACAAGGCCTCCGTACCTTCGTTTTCGGCGGCCAACAAAATCAGTTTCGGCTATTATGGGGAAGGTGATGATATAGGGATAACCCCGCTTACCCCCATACCTGACTCTGTGCGGACAACGGTCTTACGGGAACGGGAAAAAGACACTTTTAATTTTTGGTTTACGCCCTTTGAGACAGATTCCATTCAATTTACGGTTACCAATGAGTCCTTAAAACTTGTGGACACTTTTACCGTCAAGACCCGAAAATTGGAAATGGATTCGCTGCGTATTGTCCCTGAGAACTCCGGCCCCCTTGAATTCAATAAACCGTTCACGCTGTTGGCCACTACCCCATTAAGACAATTGGACACTACCAAAATTTCCATGATGGACAAGGATTCAGTGGCCTTTTATCCCAAATATGCCCTGGATACACTTTTAAACCAATTGTCCATTGATTTCCCCAAGGCCCCTGAAGAGAATTATTCCCTTGAGCTATTGCCAGGTGCGCTAACTGACTTTTTCGGAGTGACCCATGATACGTTGGGGTATCGTCTATCAACCAACAGCCTCGCCGATTACGGGACCCTTCGAATTCACTTGGAGGGGCCTGTTGTTTATCCCGTTTTGGTACAGTTGACCAACGAAGGGGGGGAAACGCTGTATGAAATCCATGCCGAAGAGGAGCAACTTTTCTCCTTTGATCTTTTGGAACCCGCAAATTACTATGTCCGGGTAGTCTTTGATACCAATGGCAATAAAAAGTGGGACACCGGCAATTATTTGAAGGGGATTCAGCCGGAAAAGGTAAGCTACTATCCTGATTTGATCGATGTAAGGGCCAATTGGGAACTGGAACAGATTTTTACATTGCTAAAGTAAAGTCATCCTGGTCTTCCAAAAACCGCAACGAGGAACGAATGTCTGTTATATGGGTCTTTTTCAGAATGGCATACAACGTCTCCTCTCTTTCTGAATAGACCAATTGCTCGCCCAAACCATCATAAACGACTGAATGCCCTGGATACTCATGACCTTCATTATCTGTACCAATACGGTTTACCCCAACACAGTAGGCCATGTTCTCAATGGCCCTCGCCCTTAAAAGGACGTCCCAGGCCCTGATCCGTGGTTTGGGCCAATTGGCACAATACACGAGTATATCATAATTGAGGGTATTGCGAGCCCATACCGGAAAACGTAAATCGTAACACACCAAAGGGCATATCCTAAATCCCCTATAGTCCAACACCAGTTGATGGTCTCCCTTTTTGTAGACCTTGTCCTCACCGGCCAAGGTAAAGGTATGCCGCTTGTCATACCATTGGTGTGCCCCGTCAGAATGGACGAAAAAAAGTCGATTGGTATAGGTCCCATCCGTATAATAGGGAAAACTCCCCATCAGGGCCATCCCATATTTCTCGGCTTCAGCTTGCATCCATCGCAAGGTGTTGTCCCCTTCTTCCCTATCCAAATTTTGAGGCCGCATGGTAAACCCAGTCGTAAACATTTCGGGTAGAACCACCAAATCAATATCGGTTCGCATTGAAGCCAATTTTGCTGAGAATCCCTCACGATTGGCCTGGGGGTTCTCCCAATGTAAAGATGTCTGTACCAATGCCACCCGCAGTTCTTTTTCCATATCAATCAAAATATACCCCTTTTTCTGGTCCCATTGCCAAATCGTAGAGCTGTCTGATGTGTTTTTCCAAGATTCTGTCTTCTGACAAAGGAGGCAAATCGTCCAATGCAAACCAGTCTACCCCTCCCATATCAAAACCGGATTCAAGGGTTCCTGAAATAGCCTTGCACAGAAACCCCATTTTATAGACATAAAAAGGTTGTGGCGGGTATGGGTGGCAGCGTTTGTCATAGATGGCCAAAAGACGGACCACTGTCGCCTTAAGGCCTGTTTCTTCCCCTATTTCCTTCACAATTCCCTCTGCAGGTGAGTAACCAATATCGGCCCATCCCCCGGGAAGGGTCCATTTGCCATCAACACGCTCCCGTACCATCAATACTTCACCTTTTGCATTCAATACCAATCCACGTACATCCACCTTGGGCGTAGGGTAATCCAAGGGTGGAAGGAAGAACCCCTCCAATGTTTCCACGGGTCTGTTCGATAGTTTTGAAAGCATGAGCAAACTTATCTCCCGCAGTTCGGTATAACGCTCCCTATCGTATCCATCCTTGGCATATACGAGGCCCGTTTCCGCAATGGCCTTGATTCGCTTGATCATATTCAATTGGCTCCGGGAGTCCATCAAATCGGGTTTTCAAGGATGCGAATCATTTCCTGATTGTTTTGCATTTTGGCATGGTCCAAAGCCGTCTTTCCCCGGGCGTCCTTGGCAGCGGTATCTGCCCCATTTTCCATGAGCAATTGGGCAATTTTAGGACGGTTGAAGGTGGCCGCATAAATTAAGCACGTGCCTCCCATTGCATTGGTGGCATTGACATTGGCCCCTCTTTTAATTAAATTCTCGGCCAGGGCCACATATCCCTTGAAGCACACTCCCATGAGAGGGGTGTTCCCCGTACCATCCTTTTCATCAATGGAAGCTCCATAATCACATAGGAGATCTACAATGGTCCCCTGGTCATAATACGAGGCCAATACCAAAGGGGTAGACCCCCTTGTATCCTTGATATTTACCCATTGGGAATCTGCTTCCAGCATCTGCCGTACCTGTCCTTGGTCCCCATTTCTGATGGCATCATAAAAAGCGGTTGTTGAATTTTCCATGCGGTAAGATAAAAAAACCATATGGCCCTGACAATATGGGCCCTTCCCAAAAATTCCTACCCATTCACATCCCAAACAGCTTCATTTACCGTATATTAGGGGACACATTAACTATAACACATTAAACACTTCTTTGACATGAAAAAAATGTTTCTCCCCGCCCTGGCCTTTCTACTGATGGCCTTTGGGTTGAATTTTGAGGGCCTCACCGATGCGGAAAGGGAATTTGCCCTACGCGAACTTACTGACTCCCAGGAACACCTCAACACAACCATTAAAGGCCTAAGTGCCGCCCAGTTTAACTTTAAACCGGATGAAGGCTCCTGGTCCATTGCCGAATGTCTTGACCACATTACCATTTCAGAGGATATGATTCCCGGTATGCTAAAAGGGGCTTTGGAAGTTCCGGCGGATCCCTCCCGACGATCTGAGGTCAAATTTTCAGATGAAGCCCTTTTGGACATCATCAAAAGCAGGGAACAAAAAGTAAAAACCTCCGAACCCTTTAAACCCAGTGGAAAATACGGTACCATTGATGAGACACTACA
>JBFOLQ010000609.1:0-7312 GCA_040830145.1 Flavobacteriaceae bacterium
ACCCTATTATCCTGGATCATGAAACAATAATGCAACCCTTTCTCGACACCTCAGATTATATATGCAACAAGGAGGAATTTTCACATCATATCGGGAAACCCATGTTACTTCCCATGTCCTCTCCAAAATATGGCATTGCAAATGATAATATTTCAGGCTTCGGAGCTTTGGTCGAAACCTCATTACTTCAAACCATACGAAAAATTAGTCTTGCCAACACAGATAATTGCTATAGAAGTCTTGAAAACATCCCATTACATGATAAATTAACAAACATCCCGGTCTTAGATGGTAGAAAACAACGTATTGGCAGTTTCAAAAAACAGCTGATGGAGGGCTTTTCACTGGCCTACAATGTCTTACTTAAGAATAAAGATTCCCTTTTAAAGGAAACCGGACCGGTATATGCCATGTCAAAATGTAAACAAAGATTTGTGTTTAGGCCCACAAAAGTATACCAAAGTATTTTAGAAATTGTTAGAGAGCCCAAATACATGAAGAGTGAGAAAATGTTTTTAAGTAGGATAGAATTGCTATCCAAAGCTTTTGATTCAAATCCTGCTCTGTTGAAATTCCACAAAATTTTGTACTCGGAAAAAAGGCAATTAATGAATGGGGATGTTCCCATTTTTAATTTCTATCCAGAATCAAGGAATCTCTATCTTCCAAATGGGGACATAATTGTAAATGCGTTTAAGTCAAACTGTATTGAAGACATTAAGACAAGAATCAACAGGTTTGGCAATAAAGACTTCAATATGCAATTGACATATATTGAAAATTCCTTAGAAGGAAAATATTGTTAGTATATAGGTCTTTCCAAGATTGATATTCCTTAAGTCAACATTCTCAAAATAATATCAACATCCATGTTCCCTGCAAGCTTTGTGCAGTGGACACATTTATCTTGTTTTCAAGAAACCATGACGGCAGTTTTCTCAGTAAACCAGGCCGTTTTATCGAGGGTAGGGCACCTAGCTTTATCCAAGACAAAAGAGAACAAGCTATATGAACCCACAAGGCAACATACCATCCTTATCGACCGAGGTGTTGTTGCAGTTGGTTCAAAATATCAAAAGCCCTTTGGAGGCCATCATGGCAGTGAACAATGGAGTGGCCGAGCAGCTTTTTGGCAACACCGATGAGGTAGCCCGTATTACGTTAGAGAATAGCCATAAAATTGCCCTTATCATTGAACAGGTAGTGGCACAGGCACAGCAGGTACCCACCGAGGAGCCCTTGTTCTTTGAACTCTATCATAACAACCCCCAAATTCGGCAGATGTGTACCGGAGAGGTCAATCCCAAAAAAATTTCCATGACTGATAAAAAGTGGTTGAAGGAAGTGGAAGAGGTTGTCTTCAACGAGCCCCAGTTGAATCAATTGAGTCTTTTTGCCCTGGCATTTGAGGTTTCAGTAAGTGAGCGACAATTACATCGCAACATCAAAAAATTTCTGAAGCTCACCCCTAACAAATACGTCCGTATCCTAAAATTGCACAAGGCCAAACAACTATTGGAGGAATACACCTATAAGACACTTTCGGAAGTGGCCTATGCCGTAGGGTTTAGTGATCCCCATTACTTTTCAAAGCAATTTCAAAACCAATATGGGGTGCTTCCCAAAGAGTTGATTCCGGCCTAATCAGCATCTCCTTATATAGGCTTCAAATGGTCATTTTAAATCAATCCCTCAGTATTCTTGTCAGTTCCTTCTCCCTTCAAGGGGATAATTTTGCCATAAACCGTTATGAACAGCAAATTGACCAGGGAAGAACAGGCGCGGGATTTTTTAAACAGACTTTTCAAAAGGTGTTGGGAGAACCCTGATTTAAAAAAAGCCCTGGTCCAAGATCCCATTGGCACCTTGGAGGCACTTACCGGAAAAGCCCATCAACTCCCTCCTGGTTATCGCATTCAAATAGAGGACCAGTCCAACCCCAATACCATCTTCATCAATATCCCTCCAAAGCCAAATTAGATTTCTCTTCCACCACCCTCCATGAAATAGATAAAATGGCATCATTTGGTCCAACCACAAAAAGGAACATGAATGTCATTTCTCTCAGCTTATGTGTCACACCCCTCTTCATAATCAGCAGTACGTTTGAACAACCATTCAGAATGGTTACAAACAATATCAAACAACAGACCTAAACAGATGAAGCGAGCATTAACAAATTTTAAAAATTACCTCACAGAGGATACTGTTTAAAATTTTAATGTGAGAGCGTAGCGGTTGCATGCGTTCTCAATTTCATAATTGAATTACCATCAGATAATTACTAAAATTTAAACGCATGAAACGTGTACTTTTTTTACTGGGCCATTTAAACGATCGCGATATCGAATGGATGATGCACAATGGGCATAAAGAGTCCATTCGGGAAGGGGACATATTGATCCATCGCGATGAGGAGTTGGAAAATCTATACATTGTTCTGTCCGGGGAATTAACGGTCAGGGATGGCGTTAGTAATCTCCACGAAATTGCTTCCATTGGCCCAGGGGAGGTATTGGGGGAAATGTCACTTTTGGAGGCCCGTCCCCCCTCTGTTTCTGTTACGGCCACAGAGCCCTGTGAACTCTATGTCATTCCCCGCGAGTCAATTGAAGGGCGAATGCAGGCCGATCTTCAATTTCGGGCCAACTTCTATTATGCCCTGGCCCTCTTTCTATCAGATAGACTTCGTAAGACCACGGACCAATTGGGTTATGGGGACCCCAGCGAAGTAGATGTAGTGGATACCAACGTCCTGGATGGAGTGGCCCAAGGAGGGGCACGGTTTAGTCGTATCCTAAAGAAATTCTCAGAAGTATAACCCTTTAATCCCATATAAGGATGATATACATTGTGCGCATATTCATTTCCATTCTTCTATCTATCTTGGGCATAGTTCAAATACATGCACAGACCAAGATTGAAGGGAGCTTGTCCCATCTCTCACAGCTTACCTTGGAGCGGAGTCCATTGATACAGCGTAACGCCCTGACGTTGGGACAGGCCGCAGCACAGTATCGTTCGCAGCGCAGTGCCTTTGACTACCAATTGGGGTCCGAAGCCGGTATCAGCAAAAACAAATTGACCCTCTTTGATGCCGACCCGAGAAGCCAAATACTTTCAGACAATTTGGAAACGGGTAATACGGGAATTACCGCTGGGTTGAGCAAACGGTTTAGAACAGGGACCGTAGCCTCCATAAATTCAGAGTACAGTGCCACATCGGACAATTTTACATTTGATAGGTTCGGCCAAGAAGTGGGTCCCGATATCCCCGACCATGTTACCTCCGCTACTTTTTCCTTGACACAGCCCCTTCTTCGCGGTAACTCAAAGAAAGTGGTCACTGCCTTAGAGGAATCTGCCAAATTGGATATGGATAGTGCCGAACAACGTTTTGAACTGAGCACGGCCTACGAACTCTTACAATTTGGCAATGCCTACTGGCAGTATGTATTGACCCATAAAAGTTTAGAGGTGTTTCAACAGAACCAAGATAGGGTCGCCAGTGTATTACAAATGACCGAAGAATTGGTAAAAGCTGACAAAAAACCTGCCAGTGACCTCATCCAAGTAAAGGCCGACCTCGCCGAACAAGAACGTCAAACAAAATTGGCTGAGCAAACCCTGTTCAATGCCAAGATCAATTTGGGAAGGGTCATTGGACTCAATGAAAATGAAAGCCTGTTGATAGATATCCCAACAGATGATTTCCCAACGGTATTGGCATCTGGTTTTTCTGAAAGGGACATGATGGCGGAAATGGTAATAATGGCCCGCGAACACCGTAGTGACCTTCAAGCACTCGACAATACCACAAAGGGACTGGAGCTACAACTGACCGCAGCCAAAAATAGCCTGCTTCCCCAGTTGGACCTTACCGGATACCTAGGAATTGGAGGAGAAAATTTCGGAGGGGGATTAGAACAATTTTACAGCGCCTATGGTAATGACCAGGGAAAGAACAGCACATTGGGCGTTGGAATGAAATTCGTCTTTCCCTTGAACAACAACCAAGCCAAGGCAAATCACGAAAATGCCCAATTGGCCCTGACCGACCAGCAGTTGGCACTGGAAAACCAAATCAGGAACATCAGCTTAAATGTGAACAATGCGGTCAATTTTTTGGAAAACAGTGTCTCCGTTTTAGAGAAGGCCCTTGAGACCCTGGAATACTACCAAGAAGTTTTTTCCAATGAGCGTGTCAAGTTCCAAAATGGAATGACGACCATGCTGAACCTTATCATATTCCAAGAGCGGTTGACCTACGCCCAATTGGAATACCTACGGGCCAAACAACAATTTGCCAATGCCATTGTCAACCTACGTTTTGAGACGGGCACTTTGGTGAAATCAACCCCTGAAAATGGTCTCGTCCCCGTTGGGCGATCCGTATTTTACACCATACCTAATAATGATAACCTTTAAAATACCTTAGACATGCCAGCGTCATTTTTCAGAAAATCAGCCTTGGAAAAACTCTCAACCCCTGAGAAGCTAGATCAATTGATAAAGGTTACGGGACCTAGGGCCTGGATAACCCTTACCACCATCATAGTACTCCTGATGACCGGTATCATTTGGTCTTTTTGGGGAAATGTCAAGACCAAATTGAATGTGGTCGGCGTACTCCTAGGGGGTGAGGTGCATGAGATAGTATCCACTTCCCAAGGACAATTGGTCAACCTGAAGGTGGCCATAGGTGCACACGTGAACGAAGGAGATATCGTTGCCATTGTGGAACAACCCCAATTAGAACAACAGATTGAGGAGGCGAGGGCCTTATTGGCTGAAAGGCAGTTTGAACTGAAACAACTGAAATCATTTGGATCCATGGACTCCAGATTACAAAATGATTTTATCCAAAAACAACGGCAAAGCCTACGCCAACAGATTCGTACCCAAGAACAGGCAATGCATTTTTTAACCAATCAATTGGAAACCGAAAAGGAATTACAGAAAAAAGGCCTCATCACCACCTCACAATTGATGAATACCCAACAGCAACTACAGGGAGCCAAAAACCAAATTGAGAGCCTGAAGGCGCAGATGGCGCAGACCTTTTCCCAAAAGCACAACCTGGACTTTGATTCAGAACAACGCCAACAAGTCTTGGAACAGCGCATTGCACAGGCAAATCGCAATTTGGAACAATTGGAGGAACGCTATGACCTCCATTCAAATATCAGGAGTCCCTATGGCGGAGAGGTAGTGGAAGTACTGACCGATGCCGGCATTGTTGTGGGACAAGGAACGCCTTTATTCAAGCTCAAGAACTTTGAAGACAGTAATGGGGAATTACATGGCGTGCTATACATCCCTTCCCAGGACGGTAAGAAAATCAAGGTGGGCATGGAGGCCCTAGTGGCCCCTTCAACCGTACAACCCCAGGAATTTGGTTTTATGAAGGGCAAGGTTACCTATGTTTCTGATTTTCCCATTACCCAAAAAGGAATGATGACCTCTGTCAAAAATGACCAATTGGTTCAGGGATTGTTGGGCATTGGAGCTCCCTTTGAGGTACATGTGGAATTTGAAAAAGACCCGGATTCCTATAGTGGGTTTAAATGGACCTCTGCCCAAGGGCCCGAGGTGGCCATTAACGAAGGTACTTCTTGCATGGGCAAGGTCACGGTACGATCTGAGCCCCCTGCCACTATTGTAATTCCCGCCCTTAAAAAATTCTTCGATCTCTACTAAAAAAATACAGTGATGATTGCCAAAATGTTAAAGTTGGAAGGTCAGGGACATAGGGTAAAGACCCCGACCGTATTACAAATGGAGGGTGTAGAATGTGGTGCGGCTGCCCTAAGCATCATTTTAGGATATTTCGGAAAGTTCGTACCCCTTGAAAAACTTCGCATTGCCTGTGGGGTATCGCGAGACGGGCTCAAGGCCACCAATATACTACGGGCGGCCCGTGATTATGGACTGGATGCCAAGGGGTATGCCAAATCCATAGAAAAGCTCAAGGAAATGGAGATGCCCGCCATCATCTTTTGGAACTTTAACCATTTTCTGGTCCTAGAGGGTTTCTCCAAGGACAAGGTATACCTGAGCGATCCTGCCCAAGGCAGATATACAGTTACCCATAAAGAGTTTGACGAATCCTTCACCGGGGTGGTCATGACCTTTAAACCCAACGACAAATTTGAAAAGGGGAATGAAAAAGCTGGATTGATCCCTTCCTTGGCGACAAGAATTTCAAGTTCAAGGCTTAGCGTTATTTTCATTGTGTTGGCTAGCTTGTTCTTGGTCATTCCAGGACTTGTCATTCCCTCTTTCACCCAAGTATTTATCGATAAATACTTAGTCAACCAGGTTTCCGGTTTTGTAATGCCCTTGTTGTTGGTCATGGGGGGAATATTAGTCCTCAACTCCGCCTTGGTCTATATTCAGCAGTATTATCTTTTACGATTGGAGACCAAATTGGCCCTTACCACCTCAAGTAAGTTCCTATGGCACGTATTTCATCTCCCCATCGCCTTTTTCACCCAGCGGTATAGCGGGGAAATAGGAAGTAGGGTATCCTTGAATGACAAGGTGGCCAGACTTTTAAGTGGGGACCTGGCCAATGCGGCATTGAATGTAATTGTGGTCGTTTTCTATGCCATGTTGATGTTCTCGTACGATGTTTTATTGACGACTATCGGCATTGTAATGGCCACCATCAATGTAGTGGCCTTACGCTTGGTCTCCACGGCCCGAAAGGATGGCAATCGCAGACTTATCAATGAAAATGGGAAATTGCTGGGGACCACTACCTCAGGCATCAGTATGATTGAGACCCTTAAGGCTTCGGGTCGTGAAAACGATTTCTTCATGAACTGGTCTGGTTATTTGGCCAAGGTCATCAATGCGCAACAAGAATTGGGATGGTTGACCATGCGTTTGAATGTGGTACCTCCCCTATTGATGTCCTTGAACACCACCATTATTTTGGGCGTCGGGGCCCTGCGGGTCATGGATGGCCAAATGACCTTGGGAATGTTGGTGGCCTTTCTTTACCTCATGAACAATTTTATGAACCCGGTCAATCAATTGGTCGCCGTGGGAAGCCTACTGCAGGAAACGGATGGAGACATGAACCGCATTGATGATGTTTTGAATTATGAAACCTCCGATGAATTCAATGTAGGGGAAGAGAAGGAAAATGATACCAATACCAGCGAACAGGTGATTGCGGAAAAACTAACGGGCCATCTTGAAATCCGCAACCTCAGTTTTGGCTATACCAAAGTAATGCCAGCATTGATCGAAGATTTCAACCTAAAATTACGACCGGGGAGCAGAGTGGCATTGGTGGGTGGAT
>JBFOLQ010000610.1:0-2839 GCA_040830145.1 Flavobacteriaceae bacterium
GCCATTGATGATGCCGTCGAGGTCAATAACACCAATTTTTTCTTCCGTATTGCCAATGGGCATTTTACCTACGCTCCACCCATAGGCATAGTGGTGCTCTCCAATGGGTTGGTACGGCAAAAACAAGGAGTCCAAATATGTTTTCGGCAATAATTTCTCAGTGTACAGTGCCCTGTCCCAAAGATAGAGGTTCTCAACTGTGGAATGTATCCCCCCGGCGGCATACGACATGGACATGTCTATATAGTTTGCGTTTGCAAAACGACTCCCGTTTCTATAATATCCCAAGGCCTTGTTTTTAATGATTTGCTGTCCTTTTTCATATCCGGAACCATCCATGTCCAAAGGGTCGAATATTTTCTCCTCCAATACCTTTTCATAGGGCTTCCCTGTGACTTTTTCAATAATTTGACCCAATAGCACATACCCGGAATTACTATAGTGAAAACGGTCTCCCGGTGTAAATAGTAATGTTGAGTCGGCAAATGTTTTTACGAGTTCCAAGGGAGGGGTAGGGTTGCGCATGGCGGTTCTGTAATTCGGAAACGAGGTGTAGTTGGGAATGCCGGAACTATGGGTCAACAAGTGATGTATTGTTATCTGGTCGGCCTGTGGTTTTGGATAGGAAGGGAGATATGTGGCAATGGGTGTATGCAATTCCAGTTTTTTTTCAGCAACCAATTGCATGATGAGCATGGAGGTAAATTGTTTGGTCACCGAACCCAATCGAAACCTGGTATTGGTTTGGTTAGGGATATTCCAATCCATATTGGCCATGCCAAAGGCATTTTTGTACACAATTTGACCCTTGTGGGCCACTAGAATGGCACCGTTGAACTGTTCATAATCCGCATACGTTTTTATGAGACTATCTATTTCACTGGTTTTTGAAGTCCCTTGTATGGTATCGTTTTTAGAGTGGACGCATGAGCTTATGAACAGTATGGGCAATAGGTAAATGAAATAACTGTTGATTAGGATTTTATACATGGTCATCGGTTTTGGGGCAAAACTATTCCGATTGGGAATCTCAAGTGTCAAAAAAGTGTCAAAAGACTGCGAATGCTTGTAAAAAGTCAGTAAAGTATCGGTTATTTGTGTCCATGGATAAACGAAGGATAGGGATTTACGTTGGAATCATTGCACTGTTGGGCACGTTATGGTTTTTCCTTGATTCTGAAAAAAACAGGGAAAGTAAACCGGAGGATATAAAGGTGGCATTGCGGGAAGTAGGGCATAAAATTTTGTGGGTGAACAGGGATTCCTCTTCCTTGGTCAAACCCATAAAACGGCTCGAAAATCTAAGGTACAGGGTAACTTTTGAAAAGGAAATATCCATAGAACCTGAGCGTCTGGTCAACATTGTCAAACAAAACTTTATTGGGTCAAACCTTCCGGGGTACTATATAGTGGAAGTAGTTCAATGCGTTGATGGCGAGGTGGCCTATAGTTATAAGATGCGAAATGAGGAGGAAAAGAATATTGTTCCGTGCAAAGGGAGAACGTTGCCAAAAGGATGTTATGCCCTAGAGGTCAATTTCCTAAAAGGGGAAAATACCTCTATTGGTAAGAAGGTTGTGGCACTGCTACTGGGCCTTATGGTTCTTTTTATGGTAGGGGCTTTTCTTCAAGATAAGTCCAAGAAACGTAGATTGAACCGTGGTGGTAGGGAATACATATCCCTAGGGAATTATCTTTTTTATCCCAAACAGAACAAATTGGTACTACACGATAAGGAGACATTGCTTTCCAAAAAGGAAGGTGAGCTATTGGCCATATTGACATCCCATCTAAACCAAGTGGTAAAAAGGGAAGATTTGGTAAAAAAGGTATGGGAAGATAAAGGGGTCGTAGTAGGAAGAAGCTTGGATACTTATATCTCCAAATTGCGCAAAAAGCTCAAGGAAGATCCCTCAATTAAACTGACCAATGTTCATGGGGTGGGCTATAAGTTGGAGATATTTTGATGGTACCGGGAATGAGCGATTCGGTTTGGATTACCAAAAGCGAGTGAAGACCAGGCTTGTTTTCCCTCCCTTCCAAATAGACCATGGAGAGAACTTTACAACGAAAAAGCCATCAACGAAAGTTGGTGGCTTTCTAGTATCGGGGACTGGATTGCTTTCTCGTTCCTCGAAAGCGGCCTTTTGGGGTTGCTTTACAAAGAAGCTTAAAAATGCTTCGCATTTTATTATTTTTAATTGTCCTCTATTTTGAAGTGAACTTCAATAGAGTCCAAAAAAAAACTCCTTGAAAATTTCAAGGAGCTTCTTTGTAGCGGGGACTGGACTCGAACCAGCGACCTTCGGGTTATGAGCCCGACGAGCTACCTACTGCTCTACCCCGCGATATTGGACGGCAAATATACGACTGTTTTTCGATTATTTCCAAATTCGGGGCGTTTTCACTTGAAATGTATAACTTGGCACGCATGGATGCAATCAATGATTTTATAACCTCACTACTACCGTTGACGGAAGGTCCTATGTTCGTGTTGTTGATAGGCGGAGGACTCTTTTTGGTCTTTTATTCCAGGTTTTTGCCCTATCGTTATTTTGGCCATGCCCTTGCGATAGTGGCTGGCAAGTACGACGATAAGACTGCCAAGGGCGATGTGAGCTCTTTTCAGGCGTTGTCCGCGGCAGTGGCGGCCACTGTGGGCCTGGGCAATATTTCGGGTGTGGCCATTGCCATCCATGATGGCGGTCCGGGAGTGGTGTTTTGGATTTGGGTAACGGCACTATTGGGCATGTGCATTAAGTTTTATTCCTGTAGTCTTTCCATTATGTTTCGGGGAACGGACTCAGAGGGACGTTTACAAGGAGGTCCCATGTACTAC
>JBFOLQ010000611.1:0-5729 GCA_040830145.1 Flavobacteriaceae bacterium
CCAGATTTGGATCGCGACGACCTACAGTATCAACAAGAGCGTTTTCAACGCAGTCGTGACCTGGCCTTGGTCATTACCATTGGGCTCTATGCCCTGAATATTGTTGATGCCAATGTAGACGCCCACCTAAAACAGTTCAACGTGGACGAAAACCTGAGCATGGACCTAAATCTGAAACCTTACCTAGAATACAATATACTGGACCAAAACCCCCATTATGGCTTGGCCATGACCTTAAAGTTTTAATATGCGCATAGCACTCTTTGGATACGGAAAGATGGGTAAGATGATTGAGCAAATCGCCCTTGATAGAGGCCATGAAATCGTTGCCCGTATTGATGTGGACCATGGTGATATTGATTTTTCAAAAATGGATGTGGCCATAGATTTCAGTACCCCACAAGCTGCGTATGGCAATATCACCAAATGCATTGACCACCAGACACCCATCATATCAGGTACTACTGGGTGGCTAGGGGATTTTGATAAGGTGGTGGAACGCTGCAAGGAAAAAAAGGGAAGCTTTATCTATGCTTCCAATTTTAGTTTGGGGGTAAACCTCTTTTTTGAGTTGAATGCCCAATTGGCCAAAATGATGGCAGGTTTGCAGCAATACACGGTTTCGATGGAGGAAATACACCATACCCAAAAACTGGATGCCCCAAGTGGTACGGCCATTACCTTGGCCAATGGCATTATCGAAAGTACGGATTACCAAGGATGGAAACTGGAGTCTTCCAACGCCAATGAAATCCCTATCAAATCAGTCCGCAAGGGGCAGGTCCCCGGTACACATACAGTGACCTATCACAGTACAGTGGACGATATCAGTATATGCCATACAGCACATGGCAGGGAAGGTTTTGCCCTAGGAGCTGTCATTGCCGCGGAATGGATAGTGGGAAAAACCGGGGTCTTTACCATGAAAGATGTGTTAAACCTTGGTTAACTTTGAAACTATTTTACGGCACATTGAATAATTTGCCAAAACCTTTTTTGATTCAATAACCAACACTAATAAAAATGGACGGAACCCAATGGCTCATCTTCATCCTGATCGTGCAGGTCATCCATTTCCTTGGAACATGGAAATTATATGTTAAAGCAGGTCGCAAGGCATGGGAGGCTGCCATTCCCGTTTACAATGCCGTGGTCCTGATGCAAATCATCAATAGGCCCAAATGGTGGGTCATCCTGCTCTTTATCCCCATCATCAATTTATTGATGTTTCCCGTGATATGGGTCGAGACCATTCGCAGTTTTGGTCGTAACTCGACTTGGGAGACATGGGCCGTTGTCCTTACCCTGGGTTTTTACATTTATTACGTAAACTATTCCCTGGATGTAACATACGTTCCTGACCGTGATCTCAGGCCTGGTACATCGGCAGGGGAATGGGTAAGCTCCATCGTATTTGCCATCGTAGCCGCCACTTTGGTACATACCTATTTTATTCAACCCTATGTGATCCCCACTCCCTCCCTGGAACGCACCTTGCGGGTTGGTGATTTGCTCTTTGTGAGCAAATTCCATTATGGGGCCCGTACTCCCATGACCGCCATTGCCGCCCCCATGGTGCACGACACCCTTCCGGTCCTGGGTGTTAAATCCTATTTGAACAAGCCCCAAATACCCTATTTTAGACTTCCTGGGTTTAAAAAGATAAAACGCAACGAAATTGTGGTCTTTAGCTGGCCAGCTGATACGGTTCGCCAGTTCTTTGTAAAGGAAAAAGGCGTAAAAAAGCCCATTGATAAAAAATCAAATTATGTGAAGCGTTGTGTGGGCGTCCCGGGCGATTCCCTCGAAGTACGCGATGGCTATGTCTTTGTGAACGGAAAGCAATTGCAATTGCCCGATCGGGCCAAACCCATGTACGACTATACGGTATATTCCCAGAAGGGGGTATCCTCGCGTTTCCTTAAAAAAATTGGGGTGACCGATTTTACACGAAAGTATATCGCCAAGTCCTTAAACCAACAGCAATATGACGCCATTCGCAAATACCTGATCGGGTCACAACAATTGCAAGGTCAATTTGTGCTGTATACCAAAAGTTCGGGCATTCCCATTGAGGCCATTAGAAATGCACGATTGGCCCTTACCGAGGAAACCGGGAGGCAACGTACCGTGACACTTACCCACAATATGGTAGCATCATTGCGCTCCAACGAGGCAATTGATTCCATTGTGATGGAGGTGGAACCCAGAGGGAAGGCCGGGTTGAACATATTCCCCCAAAGTTCTGATTACCCATGGAACTACGATAATTTTGGCCCCATATACATTCCCAAGGCCGGGGAAACCGTTGCCTTAAATTTGAAGACCCTCCCTTTCTACAAGAAGATCATCAGGGATTATGAAAAGAATGAAATCAGTGTAAAGGGCAATCAAGTCAGTATCAATGGAGAGGTAACAGATCAATATACCTTTAAAATGGATTACTATTGGATGATGGGTGACAATAGGGACCACTCTGAGGACAGTCGTGCTTGGGGCTATGTCCCGGAAAACCATATTGTGGGGACTCCCATTTTTATCTGGATGAGCTTTGACAATTTCAATGATAGGATATGGAATTGGCGACCTCGCTGGGACCGCATCTTTACTACGGTACATGGGGACGGGGAACCCCGTTCCTATTTTAAATATTTTCTGATGGTCCTGGCCGGTTGGTTTATCTTTGACTTCTTTAGAAAACGGAGAAAAAGGTAGGTTGATATGACGAATTGGTTCTTTCGTGGATTTGTTTTTTGGAGAAGTAAATATAACCTTGTTTGAACTTTCTGGATTGAAGTAAACCTGCTTAACCATTTTGTGTCAAGGTAAAGGTCTGTGCAATGAGATAAGTATAGCTGCGAAACACACATTGTTTTTAGCCAATTTGAAAAAGTTTAGACCACTTCTATGTATAAGTATTCTTTTGAAAAACTGGATGTTTGGGTAGAATCAAAAGAACTCACCAAATTAATTTATGAATTCTCTTCCCAGCTTCCCAAAACAGAAACGTTTGGTCTAACGTCCCAATTGCGAAGGGCCTCTATTTCCATTTGTTCCAATATAGCTGAAGGCTCGGCCAGAAAAACCTCGAAAGATAAGGCCCACTTTACGACCATGGCATTCAGCTCTGCGGTTGAAATAGTAAACCAATTAATCATTTGTATGGAATTGGGTTATCTTGATAAAGGGACATACCTTGATGCTAGATCAAGAATGGAATCCATAACAAATAAACTCAACGCATTAAGAAAACATCAGTACAACAACTAACATCAACAAATCCACGAATAAACAAATCCACAAATAAACAAATCCACGAATCCACGAACCAACAAATCAACAGACCATTGAACCATCTTCTCCATCCCACTTACTTCCCCAATATTGCCACGTTGGCGGTACTGGCGCATAAAAACTGTATTTGGGAAACACAAGACAACTACCAAAAGCAGACTTACCGCAATCGTTGCCACATATGTACGGATGCGGGGCTTCATAAATTGAACATTCCCATTCATCATGTGGGTGGTACGCATGGCCGACAAAAATATAAAGAGGTGCGTATCAAAAATGAATACCTATGGCAACGCCAACATTGGCGCACTTTACAAACGGCCTATCGCACATCGCCCTACTTTGAATTCTATGAAGACGAATTGGCCCCTTTGTTCAACAGACCATACCAATTCTTGATGGACTTCAATTTTGAGGCAATACGGCTACTATGTGAATGCCTTCAACTTTTACGTCCCCAAGCCGAAACAAGTACGTATGAAGTAGAGGTTCACGATAAGGTAGACGTACGCTTTTTGGTCAATGCCAAAAAGGAACCCGACCTTTCCCAAAAAAAATATGACCAGGTCTTTATGGAGCGTCACGGCTTCGTGGGAAATACCAGTGGTTTGGACTTACTTTTCAACCTAGGTCCCAATGCCAAAAACTACTTGGAAAATCAATCCTTGCAGTTTCTACATGCTTAGGCCATTCCTACATTATGGTATCCATTTTTTGGTTCCCATACTTATTGGTTATTATTTCTTTCCAAGAATGCGAACCAAGGCCATCCTAATTCTCTTGGCCGGGATTTGTATAGATGTCGATCATCTATTGGCCTATCCTATTTTTGACCCGGAACGCTGTAGTATCAATTTCCACCCCTTGCATTCGTATGCGGCAATCGCAGTGTATCTGGCCATGCTATGCTTTAAGCGCACACGTATTTTTGGCATTGCCCTAATGATACATATTTTGGCAGATGTGGTGGATTGCCTATTCCTCTGGGACCATGTCAAATGAAGCCATCAAAGGGTAATGATCCGAGAGCCTTACGTTGAAGTTTTGGTGGCGTGCTACCTGGAAAGAAGCATCGGCCAAAATAAAATCAATCCGGATGGGAAAGCCCAAAAATTCATAGGTACGGCCATACCCATGGCCCTTTTCAATAAAGGTATCCTGCATATCACCCTTCAATATTGTATAGACACTTGAATACTGTGTATTGTTAAAGTCGCCGCACAATAGGGTTCTATATGGGCTGGTATCCATATGGTTTCGTACCATTTTGGCTTGCTCCACCTGCTTTTCGAATGAATGGCTCAGACGTTTAAAGAGTCGGTCGGAACGCTCCTCCGTCAACACTCGGGTATCAGTGACCCCAAGGGATTCCATATGCACGTTATATACCCGTATCGTGTCGTTCTGAAGGGCTATATCCGCGTAGGCCCCATTGTTGTAGCTTGTGGGAAAGTCCAACAGGCCAGAGTCCACAATGGGGTATTTTGAAAAGATTCCCAACAATACCTTTCCCCCATGATGAATATACTCCAGATACCGGTAGGGATACTCCGAATACTCTTTTTGCCGTTTATGGCTCACCTCCTGAAAACAAATGATATCGGGATCCATTTCCTTCACGAAGTTTTTGGTATCCTCAAACACATGGGGATTGTCTATATCCCCAAATTTGTTGAACCCCCGAACATTATAACTAAGTACAGTCAGTTGGGCGGTCCCCTCGGATGCCTCCGTATTCAATCGCAGAAAACTCTCGGAGAACAAAAAATGAAGGGCCAAGGCCACTACCGAAAGTAAAGAGCGTTTTCTCCTTACCAAAAACCAATACCCCAAAAAAATAAAATTGGCAAGGACCAATAGGGGTACCGTTAGGCTCAAAAGGGACAAAAAACCAAAACGTTCAGAGGTAATCTGTGGTACCCAAACGGCCAACATCAACAAGAGGGCAGCAAGTATGTTCAGGAACCATATGGATTTATGGAACCAACGGAATCTTTTCACATTAATCTTCTTTTCCAGCCTTGAACAAAAAATCCTTTTCAGCCTTTGAAAGGCTCTCATAACCCGATTTCCCAATCTTGTCCAAGATAGCGTCTATTTTTTTTTGGTGGGACGCCCTATCATAATCAACGACCGTCTTTTCAGGGGTTACCTTCCTATGCACTGTACTCATGGGTGCTTTTTTCTTCCCCGTAAATATATTCTCCAATCCCTTGAAAATCTTGGTAAAACCACTTCCTATATCATGCCCCTTACCCAATTGTCGAGCATATACATAGCCCAGAAGGGCCCCTCCCAAATGGGCAAAATGTCCTCCGGCATTACCACTGTAAGGCAATTGCAACAAGTCCATCAATACCATAAAGACCCCTATTTGCCATAATTTGGCATTAAAAAATATAATGCGTACCGAATGGTTGGGGATATAGGTGCAA
>JBFOLQ010000612.1:0-11239 GCA_040830145.1 Flavobacteriaceae bacterium
AAACTGAAGGGCCCCCGCCTTTATTTTGGTATGGATCGTCATTCCTGTATCGCTAGTGTCCTGGTACGGCCATCATAGGTGACCCGCACCTTGTCCTTGCTGCCCCGTACCAATTTGACCCCATGGGCTTCCTGGTTCACCGTCAACATGGACTGCTGCCCATCTATACTCTAAAAATAGAGGTTGTCACTTTCGGTTCCCGCTGCGATGTAGCCTGTATAGGCCACTGGCCTTTCGGGCGTTTTTGGGGTTGTTTTTTTCGGGTGTTTTTTGGGGGTCCTTGCCGGAAGGGGCTTTTTGAACACCTTTCCCAAGAAGGGATCGCGGTAGTTGGCGGCAATGGCGAAGGTATCCCGTTGTTTTATTTTCTGGGGCGTAAAGGCCCGGGCCATCTTGGGGTGTAGGTCCTCCGTCGGTTTTGGGTTGACAGCACCCAGTATCTTTATCCCTATGATGCCCCATATGCCCAGTACCACGGCCAACAACAGATATGTCTTCCCTTTTTTGCCCATTTCAGTTTCCAGTGGTGTCCACGACAAAAAAGTTGGTGGAAAATGTGGTTTCATACCCACTGTTCAGGGCCTTGACCCGCCATTGGTAGGTACTGTTGCCCAGTTTTTTTTCGAACTGGGGCCCTTGGTAGAGGCTGTCGAGCACAATAAGGGTATCCACGGGTACTTGTGCGGCATTGGCAAAGTTGGGGGTGGCCACCTGCACGTGATAGGAATCCGCCGCCCATACCTCTTCCCAGGTAAAGCGTACGTTTGATTGTGCTACCGTGACACTATCGGAGGGAGCCAGTAGGGTCACCGTTTGCCCACTGATGTCCTCTACCTCCAATAGGTCTTCACATCCCACGCCAAGACAAAGGGCCATGATAAGGGCCCAAAAGAGTGTGCGTCCCATATTATAATTTTAAATACGATTTTTCCCTATCCAACTTGGCGGCCTTACGCTCCAGTCCCTTGGGGCAGGCTCCCCCTTCATTGATGGTTTCAATGCGGGGCCTCCCATAGAGGTCTTCCCCCCAGCAAAAACCGTTCAGTTCATACTGGAACACGGTGGCATACCGAAGGTCAAAAAGGGTCTTTTGTCCATTCACCTGTGCCATAAGGGCCATGCCCTTTTTGGAATCGTGGCAGAGTTCCAATTTTTGGACTCCCAGGAGTTGGGAGGCTTCCATGGGATCCATGTAAAAACTGAGCTGGGTGACTATCCCCTTGCTACCGTCCTTTTCCAAATAGGAACGTACCTTTTTGTTGTCTTCATTGTTCAGTAGGTTGCGCAGTACAATTTTATCCTCCACGGCCATCTGAATATAGGTGGGCTTGGTCTTGAGGGAGTCTATATAGGTGACCTCTACGGACTTTCCATCTTCCTTGGCCCGCTTGGCATAGGTTTGAAAGGAAGCCTTGTCAAAGGGTATTTCCCTTACGGTTACGGTAAGTGGGTGGGAGAGGACGGGATGCCCCAAATGGTCAAAATGGGAACGGATGGGCTGTCCTTTTTTACTGCCCAGGGCCGCTAGGGAAGGCACATCAGGTGGGGTAGGTGCCACAACATCCTTCACGGTGCTGCATGCCCCTAAAAGCATACCCCATACTATTATGCCCAAAAAAATAGGTCTCATGTCGGTTTGGTTTAGGTTTTCTTCCCGGGTTTAGGCTGTGGGAACAACAGTAGGCATACAACGAAATTTTTTGCGAAGTGTTGTACGAATCCCCTTGTTTTCGACAAAAAGGGGAAGGGGAGGTAGATCAGGTTCAGCGCTTTAGGGTGAAATGGCCCTTGACATCGTAGGTATCCCCATCCACAAAGTGGAACCAATAGTCGGCGGCGGGTGCCAATTGGCCATTATAGGTGCCGTCCCAGCCTTCCCCATCCGGGGAGAGTTGGGTGAGCATTTTGCCATAGCGGTCAAAGATGTACACTTGGGCGTGGGCCATATGCTCCCCGCCGATGATGTTCCAGGAATCATTGACACCATCGTTGTTGGGGGTAAAGAACCGTAGGTAGCCAACAGCGGTGACCTCTTGCGATAGGGTACGGCATAGCAATAGGTCCCGTACGTAGACGGTATAGGTGCCGGGCAATACTTCAAAGATAGGGTCCCTTTGGTAGTGTTCCCCATCAATGGAGTATTCAAATTCCCCATGGCCCGTGGCCTCCATGACCAGTTCAATGGTATCTGAGAACCCATGGGTTTCCACGGAAATGGATTCCGGTGCCCCTGAGGAAAGGACCTCAAAATGGGCCGTATTTTCACAGGTACGGCCGTAGGCCGTTTGGGACACCGTTAGGGAATAGGTGCCCAGTTCACCAATGGTAAGGTTGGGTGTGGTTCCCAGTAGGGTACCCGAGGCATTGCGCCATTGGTAGCGCTCAAAATCACCCCCGTTGATTTCCAGTTGGGGGGTATCGGGACAGATGACATAGGTCTCTTCCAAATCCAATTGGGGTAGGGGGTTCACGATGAGGTCAAAACGGGCAATATCATAACACCCACCCGATTTCACATGCTGAGCCCGTACGTGGATCGCCGTGATGGCCCCGGTATTGGTGAAACCCTCCTTGGGGAGGGGTTGGGTACCGGCCTCGGCATCGGCCCGGGTGGCATGGTAGCTCACGGTATACTGAAGGGCATCCTGCCCATTCAGGACCTCCCCATCCCTTTCACCCAGGACAAATTCCTGGAATCCCGTCCCGTTTTCATCACATGCGATAACGTCCTCCGGAATATGGGCCACGGGCGGGGGCAGTACTTCTATATCAAAACTCCCCATGACATAGCAGCTGTTCTGCTGCCCGTTGAAGATGCGATAGTATAGGGTCTGTGGGTTGGCAGTGTTCACATAGGGCTCCATAATAAAATTACGATCCTGTTCGGCATCTGATTGCGAGGCAAAGAAGTGGATGCCAAAGGTCCCGGAATCTTGTCCACCCAGGATTTCGTCCCATTTTTCGGTCAAGTCAAAAAGGTGGGTCCCGTCCCCATTGTCATCGCAGACATACCAATCGGCCACCTCGGAAAGGGTGGGCACCTCAAAGAGGAACAGTTGAAAGGAGGTGGTATCGTAGCAAGTGGCATCGGTGGCATTTGAGACCCGGACATATACGGTTGTCCCTGCTTGATCACTCTGGTACTGTACTGGCAAGGGGTCCATGTCAGTATCGGCCTCGGCCTGGGAGCCGTGGTAACTGATGCGCAGGCCCGAGGCACTTTGCCCTCCCAGCACCTGATTCTCCACCTGGGAAAGATCAAACAGTCCCTTGCCGTCGTGGTCATCATCACAACGGGTAAGGTCATCCGGAGTATGGGCGGTGACCTGTCCCAGCACCTCTAGGGCAAAGGAGCCCACTTGGTGGCATTCCCGGTATTGGTTGTTCTCTATACGGTAAAAGACGGTCTCTGGATTGCCCGTATTGGTATGGAGGGTCGGTAGGGCGTTGGTCCCGGTCAGGGCATCGGCCTCACTTGGGTAGTAGGCAATGTCAAAGGCATCTCCATCCACCCCGTTCAGGATTTCGTCATTTTTTTGGGAGAGGTCAAAGGTATATTGTAGGTCCCCATCATCGTCACAGGCCACCCAATCCGTTACGGTGTCCACTTGTGGGGCATCAAATATCCGTAGGGGGAGGTCATCCCCATAGAAGCAATCGGGATGGTCAGCATATTCCACCCGTGTGTAAAGGGTCTGTTGGTAGGGAACGGTATTTGTATAGGCCGCGGCATTTACGGGATTGGTACCATTGTCACGGTCCTGGGCCGTTTCAAAGTAGCGTACGTTCACCGTGAACCGGTCGTCGGAGAGTTCGTAATACTGTCCGCCCAATACGGAGAGGTCAAAGGTGTAATACCCATCACTATTGGTATCACATACCCTATGGGTCCAAGGTTCAATGGTAGTGGTAATACCATTGAAGAGCTGTACCTCAAAACTGCCCACTCCATGGCATTGTGGCATGTTCCGGTTGTAGATCCTAAAGTAAATGGTCTGAACAATATCTGGTAGGGTATGTTCCGGGTCCAGGGCGTTGGTGCCGGCAGTGGCATCGGCCGCTGAGAGATGATAGGAAACGGCAAAAGTGGTAGGATCCTGTCCGTTCAGGATATCCCCGTCCTTTTGGGTGAGGTCCACCGCGCCATTTCCCCCACAGATTTTCCAGTCCTCCACAGTATTCAGTACGGGTTGTTGTGCCAGGGCCAACCCAAAGGAGGTGGTGTCATGACATTGGATGTTGTCCTTGTTCTGGATACGGGCATAGAGGGTAGTGGTGCCAAAGTGTCCCAGGGCATAGGAATCGGTAAGGGCATTGGTGCCACTGTCGGCATCGGCCTGGCTCCCAAAATAGGCCACGCCGTACTGGGTGGGGTCCTGATCATCCAGGACCTGGGTATCCAATAGGGACAGCTCGTAAGTATGATTACTGTCCGTGGCACAGAGGGCCACATCGTTAACGGTGTTGGCCACCGGAGGGCGTGAAATGGTGATATCCTGGGTCTCGGTCTTGGTCTCACTGGCGGTCTCCACAGTGACCTCCACCGTATAGGTGCCCGCGGTGGCATAGGTATGGTCAGGGTTTTCCAGCGTGGAAGTGTGGCCATCCCCAAAGTCCCATGAGATGGAAAGCACAGGGTCCGTACTATTGAGCGTAAATTCCGTAGTGTCACCAAGGCAACGATTATCGGCCGTAAAGGAAACCAGAAAGAAGGTCTGTACAAAAGTGGGCAATCCCAAAATTGCCGTTCTTCCCCCCAAATGGAGTCCTTCACTGATGTAGTTACAGCCCAACCCTCTAATCTCAGGGTTTTCTATAACGCCCAAATACTGTTGTTGGTTCTGTACCATATAGATTTTCCCGTCAATGCCCATTTGTAGGGCCCCTTTGGGTATCTCGTCAATTCCGGAATCGACCCTGATTTGCGAGGCTGCTATATCAAAGGCATTTACATCAAATTGATACACTTCCCCTCCCAAGGTGGCAAAGTAGATAAGCTCGCCACTGCGTGAAAATTCAATGCCATAGGCTCCCACAATATTTTCAAGACCTGTAACCGGGTCTATGCCCTCAGTGGTCTCCTTGAGCACCCTTCGGTTGCTCAATACCCCTGTGGCATTGTCAAAATCAAACAGCTCTGCCCCAATCCTAAATGTGGCCACGGCCAGTTTGGTACCATCGGGTGAGAATTTCATGTACCCTGCCTCCTGTGCCCCTCCTTGGTGCACTGGCAATATTTCATGTACAAAGCCAATGTTCGTGGTCACAGGGGTGGGTTGTACCCCTGTAGGGGTCACCAAATACGCCATAAAGGTATTGTTCTCCCACCCATGGGCAATGACCCAATAATCCGTTCCATTGGCGTGTTTTACCGAGGTGAGTTTTTCCACGGTGGGATAGGTCATAAAAACATTCTTGGTCGTAATGTCCCCAAGGCCCCCATCCTGGGTCATGTCCACAATGGAGTAGCGCATCCCGGCGGCACCATAGCGATTGGCCACGGTAAAAATGTAATATTGATTACTATTCCCAGGGTCGGGCACTACCAATACCTGTGTGGCACGCAAGCCGCTCAACAGTCCGAAACCGTTGGGCATTTGTTGGTGGTTACGGTTATAGACCCAAGTGCCATCCGTATAGAAGATTAAGTTTCCACTACGGTCCGAAATCACGGAACAGCCTTCATCGGTGTCCATGGCACTATCCAATAAGGGTACCGGGCTGCCACTTCTAAAATCAAGCCCCGCATGCTCTCCAAAATACCAAATGGAGGCTTCCTGTTGGGCGTATAATTGGGGGATGCCAATCAGACAGCAAATGAAAAGGATATTGTGAAGGCGCACAATAGTTGGTTTTGGAGGCGTAAATTAGGGGGATTTCCCAAATGGGCCGAAAAATCTATATAAAAGGTTGAAATAAAGGGTTATCGGTGGAAGTTATTTATTTCCATATTTTCTTTCATTCTTTTCTCCAAACTTTTTACAAAAGTTTCTTTGTTTATCCTGTAAATAATCACTGGTTTTTCACCTACTATTCATTTCGTAAAAAATGAAACTGAGTAAGCACCCCACATAAACTAACAGAATAAAAAGGAAAACTAAAATTTTATATTTTCGAGAATCGGTTTTGTCCCATTGCTCAAATTCACGAAAAAATGATATGTATCTTCTGTTTTTGAACAGAACCAAATAGTTGCCTCCTAAAACAACTGTCAAAAAAGTTATGATGACCAAGAATAAATTATCAAGCACGTAAGAAAGAAAATCAAAACCTGTAAATATTGATATGGTATTCAAAATAGTTATAAGAAGAATGGCAAAAAACACATCAATATGTATCTCAGCTAGGTAAGTATTGAAACCGTCACCCTTATTTTCGATGGCATTTAAGAAAACTTTATCCGGTTCCAAAACGTTTCTTTTCTTCAATCTTTCACGAACTTTTTTATTCTGAAAAAATTTCTCGAATGGATAGATAAAGAGTTTACCCGAATAGATTTCCCACTTATACATAAAGTAGTATATCATATTCCAAAAAACTATTATAGTTTTCATCTTAAAGATTTCTCAGCTAAATATTCCGCTTCAGACCCTCCTCCAATTGGACCAATTGCGCCTGCCGTTTGAATGGTGGCATTTGTTCCAAAACTGCCCCCATCTTGAGCAATTCCTTCCGCAATATCCACTGTTTCTAAAACTGCTCCCACAATTATGGTTCCTCGGACTATTATGTTGTCCGAGATTACCGAACAGTCTTCATCGGTGTCCATGGCATTATTCAATAAGGGTGCACGGCTGCCACTTTTAAAATCAAGTCTTGCATGCTCCCAAAATACCAAATGGAGACTTCCTGTTGGGCATTGACCTCAAGACAGCAAAGATTTAAAACAACTAAAAAGAATAAGCACGGCTTCACATTAGATATTCTCTCTCTTAACCAAGTCTATTGTTGGACACTTTTTCTCAAAAAGAGCTTAGAGAAAACACTGGTTTAATAGTTAATAGGATTAAGCGAATCCCATTTATAATCCACTGATTTAATCATTTTTAAATTAGTGAATTTTTCAGTCTCTACAAAATCCTTAAACCTCTGTGAGATTAAAATAGTTCCTTCTCCTAAAATTGAAGTGAAAAAAATATCTAAATTGATTTGATTTGGGTTACTGAGAACAATTTTATCTATCCTATTCAAAATACTATTCCCTACATAGCAACTTGAACATGGATTGAATGGTTTAAAGTCTAGATATTGTAAGTCCATTGAAACATGTGCCATAGTTATCTCGGGATAATAGTAGTCTTTGAATATGTGTTTATCCTTATGAAAAAGACTAACTTTTCTAAAATCATCCAACCCTTTTAAATTTGAGTTTTGATATTGAGTTTTAAATCTATTGGACACAACAATTCCAACAAATGTTCCGAAAATAAAATCTCCTAGTTTATTTTTTGAAATATTAACCTCCAAGGGAGGTAGCCATTTGAGCATTCTAAGGTGAGTGCCACATTCTTGGCATTTAACCGATTCACCTAGATTCTTTGATTTCACTTGTTCCCCAAATGCGAATATTGAATCTTCAAATAATCCATTTGTTACTACATAATAATTCATGCCAACATTAATTAATCTAAAAGGTTCACATTAGGTATTCTCTCTTTTAACCAAGGCTGCTGGTGCAAGTTATGAAGATATTCATTAAATATTTTTTCGGTTGCTCTTGGGTTTGTCTGAAGCCACTTAACCACAGTGGCATCATAAAGTCTATGCCATGTTTGATATCCTCTATGTGCATCTTGATTCAAAGCTCTATAAATATATTTTTTGTTAGTTCTACTATAATCGAAGGCACCATTCAAAATAGGGTGATTATCTAGAGCTCTAGCTACTTTTGTGCTTACTAAATGATGCTCTTCCCCGACTGCCTTAATAGTTTTTTTGAAAAAGTTTTTTCCTAATTTTCTTAGAGCTGTGTATGATATTTTTCCGGGTAGAAAATCTAAAAACGATAAAGGAATTGCATGACCAGAAGCATTATATGCATTACTACGCTCTCTTGCATCATATATACTTTGTGCGTAACCAACAATAAGTTCTAATAGCTTTTCTCCCCCATCTCGATCAATTAATTCAATTGTCCCAGTACTTAATGCTCCTCCCATTGACAAGGATTGAGCATCCATCCAAAATAAATCCAAATAATCACTTTCTGAATACCAACCTGCTTCAGAACCATAAATACCTCCTTGATGGTAATATTCCTTTTTAGTTTTATGAGGAGCAGCTCCACCTCTTGGAACACCTACCATTTCTGGACGTGTATCCCCTTCTTTATTTTCCTTTCTCCTTGCATTATCACATTCACTGTTCTCACAATCAACGGTCCATGCATTGCCATTTAAGTCGTAAAGGGTCTGTGTATCGGCTCCAGAAGGGTCGGCCCAATACACTGGATTGTTATCAAAACCGTTGTACGTGGAATTGGAATAATGAACCACAGGATCGATTCTAGTCCACCTAGCTATAGCTGGATCAAATTGTCTAAAGGGCATCTCATATAGGCCCAAGCCCAAGGCATCCTCAAATTCCACCCCATTGTATTTCCACTTTTGGGCCACATCACTGCCCAAAGAGTTGTCCCCACCGTAATTGTACCTGCGGTGCCGCATGCCAAAGGGATAATGGTTGTTCTCCTCGATTATTTCATTGTCGGGGTCTATGGTGCCGTTGCCATCGGCATCGGTATAACTTAGGCGAACATTTCCGAGGTGGTCCTTATATTGGTACACATAAGCCCACTGCCCTTCCGTTGTACCGGGAGTAACGTAGCCTTCGGGCGTACTAAAGAACTGTAGCTGTTCCCCACCCACGGGCCCGTTGTATACATGGTTGTTGTCTCAGTATGTCAAAGAGCTATTTCAAAAATAAGCTGAAACGGTCATTCATCTATTTGCCAACATTCTTATTTTTAGACATGTTCCTTAAATGGGGCAAATTTTCTCCAAAAGAGCGTAGAGAAAGCACAGGAATCCTTATAAAAGGAGAAGGAAGTCAAAGGGATGGTCACAGGAAGATGTGGCCAAGCACCTTGGCACCAAAGCTCCCGTTATTGGCTGTTACGAACGTGGCGAGATGAAACCATCTATAGAGACGACCACTAAATTGGCCGATTTGCTCGAAGTATCCTTGGATTATCTGGTGGGCAAGACCGATGTGGAACTGGACACCAAGACCCTGCAACGTATTCTTGAAGTACAGGAACTGCCCCAAGAGGTCAGGGAGAAGCTTTTCTACTTTATCGATATGTCAATTCGTGACTTCAAGGCCAAAAAAGCATACGCATAAAAAAACCACGGCCCTAGACCGTGGTATTTCTTCTATTTTTATTTTCTGTCGCCCCACGCCCCCACTACTTACAAAATGGCCGTAGTGCTACTTTAAATGGGACACGTTTTCCTATAATGAACGTAGAAGAAGCACGGATTTCTTTAGTGCAAAATCCTCAATATCTTAATGTCTTACTTTTTGAAACTTTCAGATGACTCTCCATCCGGTGTTATGTCTAAAAAATCACCATTGATAAAAAGAATCATATTTCCAAAATGCTTGAATTCTTTTCCATGCATATTATAACTTTTCCACTCATCAAATTCGATTTTGCAATATCCATCATCAATTTTTGACCATTTACCTTTATGGGTTAGCACTGTATCAGCGTCCTTATAGTAATGAAGAAAGGTGCCTTCAGGGATTATTTCTAAGTAATTTATAACAGAACCGGTCCTGCTTTTATAATATCTACCGTAAAAATTGTTTTCACAACTTCGATTCCAACAACTTTGAGTCATGAAAAAAATGACGCAAAAATTCAGAAATACTATTAGTTTAATCTTATGATTCATAAACTATTTTTTGTAAAGGTACCATTAACATACTGTTTGATTGTTGAAAGAGCTCTTTTTCCACCTTTCCCATCGTAGTTTTTTGCAATATGTGAAAGCGGAGAATTTCTACTTGTTTCATTATAAATCTGTAGGTGCAAATTATCATTTTGAACTGGACGGAAAAATGTTGGAACGTATCCAAGAAACTACACAGATGAAGGAAAAGGATGGGGAACATGTCTTTGCGATGCTTGTCCATTATATAATTGACCAAACGGAACATACTGTAATAAAAAGCCACGGCCGCTGGTCGTGGCTTTTTTCTACTTCTTAGCGCATGACCATGAATAGTAAATGCCAGTGGATACTGGTTTTTTTCTAAAGATTAGTTCGTAACCAAAATAAAGTTTTTTGATTCAGTTTCGCTTGTCTCCCATTCTTTTTCTGTGTCTTTGAATATCTCTAAGAATGTTTCTTTCAAATCACTGGACTCATCTTTAAGAAAATAATCAAAGTCGTTTATGATTAAAATAACTTTATTTTTACCAATCCAAGATAGGTCGGTCAAACAATCTTCCAAAGCATCTAAATTATTTCCAAAATGTTGGGGAAACATCAAGTTTTTGGCTATTTCACTTAAAGCATCACTCTTTCTCCGGCAATAAGCCCCATTGATTGAGGCGATAAATGTTTTTTCATCTATAAATAATTCGCTACTCATCAGTCTTTTTCCCTAAAAAAATTTGATTGCCTTTTGGTATCATATGAGAATACCAGTTCCCCGTCCCAAAGATTAACGAATAATGTGCAGTCATTACAGGAAATTGAATAGTCACCATAACTAGTCCAGTTTTCCAGCATAACTTCACAGTCGATCCTATCAAACTGCCAAGTGCCTGAATGACTCTTCTCCACGCCATCTGCATCTTTATAATAATGCAAATAGGACAGATCTTTCCTTAAAGAAACATAATGTACTACATCATCTAAATATCTATTGTAATATTTGCCTACAGCAACTTCATCACATTTTTTTTTACATGAAAACAGTAATGTAATTAAACTTAGAGCAAACAATATGTCAATCGGTTTTCTACTATTCGTATGCATAATTATTTGAAGGTTTATTTAATATTCACCTTATTAGTGTAGTATAAATTTTGATATATAGTTGACAGAGGTACATTCCCGTCTATTTTCCGATCATAGTCTCTAAAATAATCAGTATAATTATTTAATAAATTATCAAGATGGAGGAGCAGTGAATTACGTGTAGTACCATTTGATATCATGATATTTATATTTCCCTCTCTTATACTTACTCTTGCACTTGCTCCGCCCAAAAAAAGTTGTGAAAG
>JBFOLQ010000613.1:0-14890 GCA_040830145.1 Flavobacteriaceae bacterium
AGTCTCCCTCTCGCTACTCAATGCCAGTCAGGCCCCTGAACAAGGGGCCTATGGCATTTTGAAACAAAAAAGCGTGTTAAAAGCGCGTAAAGGATAATCTGGTTTTTTATGTCTTTTCCTCAAGACGTAAAAAAAAAATGTCCGAACTTCAAAAAAAGGGCTCAGCAGTAGCATTTATTGACTATGTACCGGCAGAGCTACGTGAAAACAAGACCTGGGAAATTGTTTATTACTGCAAAAATCCCTTCACAGGTAAGCTGAAAATCAAAAGAAATAGGGTTAGACCCCTTAAAAGCATTGTTGAACGCCGTAAGCATGGGAAAAGAATGGTGCTCAACATAAACCGAAAGCTAGAAAATGGCTGGAATCCATGGGTAGAGCAATCTAGGGGTATAAGATTCATAGGCTTGTTCGAGGCCATGGACCGATATCTAATGATTGTTAAAAAGGAATTGGAAAAGGATGATAAGCGGGATGATACCCTGCGGACCTATAGCTCATACATTCGTAACATTAAAAAATACTTAACTGAAACCAACAGGGAAGATATCTACGTATACGCGTTCACAAAGGAGCTAACAATTGAGTTTCTGGACCATATCTACTATGAAAGGGACAATAAAGCCAGGACCCGTAATAATTATTTGGGCTTCATCTTTACGTTGTTCGGGTTCTTCATGAAGAAAAAATATGTCGGCAACAACCCCGCACAGGATATCGACGCATTGCCCAACAATGAAAAGAAAAGGATATATATTCCGTCCAAGTATCGGAAAATCATCTTTGATTACTTTGAAAAAAATAATCCGGAATACCTTGTTCTTTCCCTTCTGTGCTATTATTGTTTGGTGAGACGAACCGAAATCACCAAACTCAAAGTGGGTGACATCTTTCTAAAAAACGGTATTCTCTATGTTGAGGGAGGGGTGGCAAAGAATAGAAAAAGTAAGCCCGTGACGATTCCGGACAAACTTCTACCCATGTTGGCGAACCATATAAAAAAAGCTGCTAATGAGGATTATATTTTCAGTCACAACTTGCACCCCGGATCAAAAAGATTAAAGCCAAAGAAAATAAGTGATATCTGGGCAGCAATGCGCAAAGATACCAAACTACCCACAAGTGTACAATGGTATGGACTTAAGGATAGTGGCATCACTGATTTGTTGAAACGAGGGGTAAAACCCATTTTAGTCAAAGACCAGGCACGCCACTATAGTATTTCTCAGACCATGGACTACTACCCCAAAGAGATTATTGAGGCAGAAACCAGTATTAAGACCTTGGGATTGGATTTTTAGAAGGTCTCAGCTTCCACAGTCACTTGCCAGTATTCTGAGTGTTTGCGTCTCAGTTTTATGGATAGTGGCAACAATACGTGGTTGTATTTGAATATTTTTTTTCGCAATTCAACAACTTCTGACTGATGGGCCTTGAATGTATCTGCAAAAGTCATGTTATTGGTTCGGATGGCCAACCAGGTGGCCCAATACCTTTCATACACATTCCCTGCATGGCCCGTAAATCCATCAATAGATGGCGCACAATGATTTTTTCCATACCGTAGACCCGGGTATAACGAAAACACATTGGAGTTCTTTTTATATACGGCTGTGACTTGGTTGTGATTTGACTCTACCTTGGCCATCTGTACATCCATGTCTATGGTGACAATATCCTTTTCATTCTTGTCTAAATCGGAGAATATTCTACCAGATTTATCGACTAGGACTGTAGATTTGTCTGAATATGTCAATTTAAACGTCCTACGGTCGTTAGCATACCAGGTAGGCCTAACCACCTCAAGATGGGAATGGTCTACTGTTGGCAATTGTTCCACTACATCTTCCAAAAAATCAATGTATACATATTCGTCCTTAAAACTGATGTCCAGGTTGAGCCAGTTTTTTAACATGTTGACATACTCACCAAATTTCATATCTGGCATAAACTGGGCCAAGGAATAGCTGCCAATCAACTCATTTAAGCGACCTGACTTGAAAGAGTATTCAAAAGAATTAGTACTTGCAATACTGTCTGTGGTGTAATTCACCTCCATCTCTACCTTAATCAGATGATAACGGTTGGTAGCGGTTATATCAATGTTCAAATCTTCATCAATGGTCACCCTGTTACGGTAGCTTTTAGAGGAGTAAATATAGGTCCTGTCATTACTATTGGGATCAATTTGATAGATGTTCAATGAAAACGCCCCGGCTGTCACGGGGTCAATATTCAAACGAAATTTTAGATTATAGGTGCCAATATTATCAGGGGTAAAGGTTTTGGTATAAATACCTACCGTGACCGTTTCCAGGAAAATGCCGGCGTTGGCACCGCCCAAGTGGTCTATCACATAGGAGCGTGAGGCATCAGGATAATCAAACTCCCAAGCGGAATATAGTGACCCTTTGAATTTTTCAATGTATGTTTCGGGCAAATACACCAAGTTTTTTAAGGCATCTTCTTCAACGACGGTTCCCCGTATTTTTTTTCCAGCACTTTTAAATCCAAAAGTTAGAATCTCCATGAGGTACGGACATGGTGTCAGTACATTTCTATTTCTATAAACAGGCTCATCCTCCACTGTCTCTTCAACATTTTGTACAAAATCTGAAGCACCTGTATTGTTTACGAACAGCTGAAAGTCTTCATAATCGTTTTCCTTCTTGATATCAGGTCTAAAAAACTTGGGGAAGTTATGGCTCACTTCAGGCCAAGATTTGTCGAGATATTTGGTAAAAACAGATTGTGAGCTTGTCTCTAATATATTTGGCCATGGTAGATCTGATAATTTTGAGTCATATACTGGTAACAGCTCGTCACCATAGTAAATCTCTGCCTCTACCCTTTCCCCCTTAATTTTACCAAGTACAAGCTCTGCACTGAAATACTTGTCATCTATCACAAGGGTACCCAGGATATTGGAATCAAAACTTTGAATACCTAAAATATTGGGAAACCCCAGCCATTCACTTATCTCCCGGGTTATGTCCATTGTAAACGGAAATGAATAGCTTTTGATCAAGCTATCGATGAACATATTGTTCTCTTCATTCAGGGACAGCCCATAAGAACTTAGGTCTATTTCTAAATCTTTTGCCCGAAAGACTATCATATCACCGCTTTTTTGAATTTAAGCTGATACGCATCTAAGTAGTTCCTTGTTTGGTAAAATGGCAATTTTTTAAAATCCCTTACTACTTCAACCCATTGCCCATCTACCTGTAGCCAAATTTTACGTGCCCTTAAAATGCTATGCAACCATTCAACTTCTGGGCGTGAGAACAAAAAACCTGTATACAGCCTATATGTAATAGGGTTTTCTACGTCTATCACCTCGCTATGCTCATTCCCCTCAAAGGCATATTTGGCCAAATCTTGTGAGGTCTCGTGTTCAATGGTCAAATCTCCCCTACAAGAAAATATTTCAGGACAGTTCCATTCATTTAACCAAAGTATTTTGGTGTGTTCAGGTTCTATGGGCAAAACATTGACCGTTACAATGTGGGCGGCACAATAAATATCAACTACGTTGCCAGGCTCCAGATTAAAGTCTGCCAATTTAACCATACATGTGTATATACCCCCATCTAGTGGCGGCACATTCACTATTGCGGTTTTTGACCGTTTTAATTCAATTGATTCTGGCGGAGTATTTGCCAAAAAAGTAAAGGAAAGGACGGCATCTTGGGGAACATAGACCTGTTTAGGCATATTGCACAGCCAGTCTTCCTGGATTGGTGATTTGCCCGTCAACACTCTAACATTGGTAAGCGTATCGCGTTTGGTCCTCTGGGTGCTACCCACCTTTTTGTCATATGCCGTTATGGTCATCTGAAGGGGAACCACAGGAACAAAACATCTGGTAGATAAATTGATTAAATCTGTCTGGGGAACAATAATGTTCTTAGCCTCTTGGCCCAGAACGGACGAAGCCACACCGCGAAAAAAGGAAACCACTTTAGTGTAGAAATATTCCTTTTCCGTGGAACGGGTCAAAAACTCTAGCACCAGCTCACTGTTGGCCATGGTATTTGAAAAGAGAATTTTATTTCTGTCCTCGGCAAAATACAGTTGATCAGAATCCACACCACTCAAATCTGACGCATTAATGCTCAAAAGTACTTGTACAGTTATGGTACTATAATTGCTTTCTACGGTAATGGTACCCTGGTGGGTACCATAATGCAGGGCCTCAGTATTGACCATGGCCACTAAATGGCTCTTTTTACCCGCGGGTTGAACCGTACCGGGCAAACTCACCCAAGGTACATTTGCCGATAAGGTATAGTCTTCAGAACTTTCAACCACTAACTTCCTATGGCTGGACGGAGGTTCTTGAAATATCTCAACATATTCCAACGTGTCTGGCCTTGCCAATAAATAATCATCTGCCGTGTTCTCTCCTTTGATGGTAAGGGTAACCGATACCGTTTCTTTGTCATACCCATCATCTACCAGAACGGCACCCTGATACACGCCTGATGAGAGGCCGGAAGGGTCTACCCCCACTGAGATTGAAGAATTGCCCGAACCGGTTGTTCTACTCAGTACAATCCAAGCCTGGTCTTTTTGTAACACCCAATTGTTCTCGGATTTGAGAGATAGAAACTTATTCCCGGGGACCGATTGCCCTATGGTATGCTCATATGCCAAGAAACTGGGCGTGACCGAAAGCTTAACGGTATTAAAAACTGTTAGGTTGATGGTGATGGTCTCTTCTTGTGTGCGGCGTATGATGCCCCCCACGGTATACTTATACCTAAAGGTACCCTTGGCAACATGCTGGCCAGCCGGTAACAGGTTGGCCTTTGATGAGTTGATAACCGCTTGATAGTCCCTGTCCGAGCTGGTAGGTCTAACGATGGAAACCCAATCATTGTCAGTCCAATACGAAATACTACTTTTAGGTGTATGCCTAGGCTGCAACACAAAATCTTGCGAGATTCGCTTATTCAGGTCCCTATTCTTTTTAAAGGTCAGTGATATGGGGTTAATGTCAAAGCCCATTATTTCTTGATTTTAGCATTTTGGCGGGTCTGCCGTACCCTTTTATCATATTCTTGTTGCTTAATACTTGCTTCGGGTCCGTACAAGACTTCTGCAACCAACGGAGCATCCAATTTTTCATTAAGGCTAGTGAGCAAGGGAACCAACATCTCTACCCCCACCGTTTGGGCCGGGTCATCAGGATATTTTCCCCCTTGGTACCCGGGCACAGCCTTGCCGGCCAGACCCAGAATATAATTGGTTATTGCCGGATCCAGTTTTTTAAAGGTGTCCCCATCAATAATCATCTCTGGTTGTACTTCCCCAGCAATAAAACGGGTGGGTGCTGATACTATCTGGGTGCTAGGCTCCCCACCATATTGGGTTTGAAAAATACGCCCATCTTGAGAACGACGGACGGGGTACAAACCGTGTTGGAACCCCTGTACCGAAGCATCAGTCTTTTTAATATTTGCAACAGCAGCCAAGCCACTGGCCAACACCGTAGCTGTAGAAATAACCTTGGCTATGGTTGCTGCGGGTTCTGGAAGTACAGAGTCTGCCTTCCACACCTGGGTAACCCCTTGATAGGTGTTCATAGTGGCTTGGGCTATGGACGCTGCCTTACCCGCAGTGGTCTGTCTACCCAAAAGGTCAGCCAATTGACCCGTGGCGTCTGCGGCCTCGCTTACTTCTGCCCGGAACTTCTCTTTTTTCTCATCTTTCTCCTTGGCATCAATCTTGGATCGAGCCGCGGAAAATTTGAGGTCCAGCTTTTCTTGCTGTAGCGCGAACTTCTTGCGCACCGCAAATATTTCTTCTTCTGTAGCATTGTTAACACGCAACCTTTCTTCAGCCAGTGCCAACTCAGCATCTAACTTTGATTGGGCCAACAACTGTTCACGCTCTAAATTGATACGGTCTTTTTCTGCCTGGGTCTCAGCAGCCATGGCCTCTCGCTCTAACCGTATTTCCTCCTGGGTCAAAAAATTATCATCATCCAACTCCTTTAACCGCTGTTGCAACTCAAGCGCTTTTTGTACGCGGATATCATTCTTTTCACCCTCCCGAAGTTCTATGAGCTGTTTGGTCAACTCATCATTTTCCCCTGCCTTTTGTATCTGTGCTGCATACTTCTGATCAATCAACGCCAGTTCTTTCTCTAACCCCGCTTTGGCCTCAATGGCCCTTTTCTCACGCTCTGCTTTGATAAAAGCAGTAATCTGTTCTTCATTGCGTTTTATCTGAGCTAGCCTTTTTTCCTCTTCCGGAGAGGGGCCACTATCCCCCCCAGAACCATTTCCGTTTTCAGGATTCAAAGGCACTACAGGGGAGCCACTTGCTGCCCCTTGCGCTCCTTGTTCCCTCGCGGCCTGCCTGCGTCTTTGAAAATGGTCAGCAACCTGGTCCCCTACTTTTTGACGGGCCTGATTCAACATGGAAACAGCATCTGCCCCCACATCTACCACATCGCCTACTTCTTTCTTAAAATCTTCTTTAAATGAGCGGAACGAATCCCGGGCAACATCAAAATTGAATGACAGTAAATTTTCAATTACATCTCCCAGCCCCTTAAACGTCTTTAGCACATCAAAAACTTCATCCTTTACCCTGGAGAGACTCTGCCGAACCACTTTGGGAAATATCTTGATAGTGATTATGTTCTTGGCCCAGAACCCCACCATCCATTCCGATGCTTGGGAGAACTTATCCGTTATGAAGCGAATCCCCTTGAAGAAGGCCGTTTTTGTCTTTGTCCAGAACAGCTCAATATCATTTGACAGGGCCAAATAGCTATCAGATTTAAGTGCTTCTTCCTGGGCTTGGGCCAATTCCTTATTTGCTGTGGCCACCTCGTTAATCATTTCCTCTAATGGCGTCAATGCGCGCTCCTGTTCATTGATGGCGATATTGAGGGCCTCAAAGATTTTAATGGCGCCCCCCACATCTTCACCGGCCCCACGGAATACATCTGCCGTTAGCTGGGCGTTCTGCTGCACATTGACACCCATTTCCACTGCTTTGGCAGAAATCTCCTCCAACGCTTGCTTTGTGGTGATTTCACCCCTTTTAATACGGCCCAGGATATCATCTGTAAAAGCAGCGCCAAAAGTGTTGACTAGGGCATCCCTGGTTGCCGTTCCCTGTTCCCGAAGGGAAAGGTCAGCTTCCTTTATGGCATCTGGGAGCTTATCAGTGTAGACCCCTAGGTCCCACCCCGTTTGTATAACCTTTCTAAACTCCTTTGCGGAGAATCCTGCCTGGGCAAAAAAGGTGTCGTATTCCCCCAAAGAATCAAAATACTCTCCATTCAGATTTTGCCCACGTTTTAATCCCTCTTCAATTTCGTTTAGGGCCTCACCAAAGCTAATCTTGAAGTCGCGCACCAAACCATTAGCGGTTCCCAGGGTCTCCTCAAAATTGGCACCATATACTTCCTCTAAAACCTTGGCCTGTCTTCTGATGGTGTTAGCCTCCTCTCCTTGAAGACCCGTGATTTGCTCAGTTAACAGGATGGCTTCACGAAGTGACTCATTGTAGTCTGCCCAGAACTTTACGGCACCGACCACCCCTACAATAGCAGTCAATGCGGCTCCCAGTGGCGTTGCGATAAAAGCCCAAGCCGCCTTGGTGGCCCCTTGAATACCCCCCTTTACCGCCTCTAGGCCCGCCACGGCCTCTTTTATGTTACCAGATCTGAGCGCCGATAGAAATTGTACAACACCGCCCCCAAACTGTTCCAAAGTGCTCAATTGTTCTTCCATGGCCTCAGACACCGGGCGCATTTTTTCCTTAATTTCTGCCATACGGGCCTTTACGGCCAGTAGTTGTTTGTTGTATTCAGCCCACTCCTCCGTGTTGGGGTCCAAGTTGGCCATGATACCATTTAACTTACGGGCCTCCCTTCCCAATTGCCGCATGGAGAGATTATTGATGCCTATTTCTTTGGTAAGTTCCTGAAGGCGTTTTTCATTGGTTTGGTAGGCCTTGGTGTTTTCTGCCATCTGGGCCTTTAATTGCCGGTACTCCTCAGTATTTGCTTTATTGGCCTTTTCCAGTTTTTTGGCCTGTTCCTCCAGGTCCTTATTGGCATTGAGCAATTTTTTTTGGGAACGCTCTAACTGCCCAAACTCTTTTTTGGCAGAATCACCGTTTATGACCACCGTAAACTTGAGGGTTTCATCAACTATCTTTCTGGCCATTACATCTGAATTTGGGATTCATTCGCAATTAGGGACCTTACATCTTCCGTAAGGCCATAGGCCATTTTGTTCACGATGGCATTAAAATGGGAATAGATTACTTTGTTATGAATGGGCACGGGTTTTTGGCGCACCCCTTTACGGTACCGCATATCAATAAAGCGTTGACGGAGCGGGTGGGTAATCTCAAGTGATGTGCCGGTAACCTTAAATCTACGTGTTGTAATCTCAGGGACGCTCTCACGTACTCGATACCTTGAAATAATGCGATTTTGATCCCGCATGATGGCCGCGCCCTCTTCTTTGAGTACACGGGCGATATACCGTTGTTCGATTGGGCTGGAAGTGTTACGGGCCTTTAGGGTCTCCACTGCTGGCATAGAGCAATGTTAGGCCCAAAACATACAGGTTAAAAGGACAAAAAAGCCCCGGAAGTTCCGGGGCGATTTTTAATAGGGCAGTTGATAGCAATACTCCTGATTGCGTGCCACCTTGTCAACGACCGATATTAAATCATGAAGGGCCGTGTAGCTCAAGGAAACACTGTTCCTGATATCAGGATTATCTAACAGAAAATGCTCTTGTGACATAAAGAACATTTTGGTAATGTTCGCCAATACCGAATCTGTATCGGTATGGGCAGTGAATGTTTGAATAGCGGCCAAAAGTTCTTTTTGCTGCTGTGGTGAAAACCGTTCTGAAAATTGTTTTGACATAACAATGGGATAAAATAGGGGTGCTGTCGGGCACAATTCTCAAAAGAAAAGATGCAAGCCCCCGGGCCTTACGACTAACGGACACCCCCGTATTAATAATAATTTTACTCAGGAATACCATGAGAATTGTTTTGACAATACAAATATAGCAAAATTCAGATTTCAAGAGCCTATACTGCGATGCTTTATGTTCTTTGCCCGTTCATCAATGGCCAAGCGCACAAATACGTTATTAACGCCTCTGTACTTTAGGCGCATGCTTTTTAGTTCAGACAGGTCCTCACACTCAGTAATCTTTTGGGCCAAATGATCCGGGATCTCGTTTAAATAATTCATCAGAAAAGGGTACGGGTTGAAAATTCTATTTGAAAGCCATTGGCCCCGAGATAGTCTTGCACCGGGTCAATCCTGAAGCTGTTCAGGTCAATATTACGGAAGACACAATCTTCGCTAAAATTTTCATGAAGGCCAACAATCTTCACCAATAGGGCCTTTATCTCTATCTGACATTTTTTGAAAATCTCTAAACGCTTTTCAGGCCCGGCCTTACCATCTGTTTTTTTTATGACCATAAAATAGAGGTTGTTCTGGAGTCGCCGATTGTCTTCGTCCCCTATATCAGCATCATGGGTGGGAATCACACTGACCAACGTACAGCTGTCACCGTCATTAACCACATCTTTGTACTCCTTGGCCAGCTCATCATCACTGGCAACGATAAAGTTGTTTTCTAAGTCTATCCTGGAGTTTTGATGTTGCTGTGTAAATTCCTCCAGCTCGTGAAGCATAATCATTTTTTGGTCGTTTTAAGTGCTTTCATTTCCCTGTGTCGCTCAACCAGAAAGGCAAAAATGTCATACGTATTCTGTTCAGCCACCTTTTCAACAGAGCCGAAAACATTGGTTTGAGCAATGCCGTACAGTGTGCCGACCCACCCCAAGCCCTGAGTTTTTTTGGACCCGCCAGCATTATTGAACAAGACGGAAAGGTCTATGGTATTGCCGCCTCCGATATCAAGCTCTGTACAGTTTACGATAAAATGCTGGCAACTTGCGAAAAATAGATAAATGGCATGCTTCACCACCGGCGATAGTCTCGCCATATATTTCATATAATGATCTGTAGTAGCAGCATCAAATTTTTCTCGGTGGTCACTTCGTTTTTTAAGGCCTTTTTTTGATGGTCTGTATAAAGTAGCAATCATTCTATGTAGGGCCTGAACATCACCATTCAATGAATATTCATTAAAGGCCGTCAATGCCTGTAAGTATTCCCCATAACATGTGTTGAACAGCGCTGTACTTGGACCATAAAATTTTTGGTCCCGGGTCACTACATATGGTATTAACTGTTCAAAGAAAGTCATGTGCAATGAACGAACCTTTTTTCCTTCATGTTCGGCCTCGTAGAAATAATTGTCCACCAAACCACAAATGCTTGAAAGATTCTCCAACAGGTTGATATTCTCTTCTTTTTGAATGTCAACACTGCGAACAAGCCCTAGAAAATCGTACACCAATTTTATCTTAAACTGGTCATAGGACAGCTGCCCTGCATTGTATTGGAGCATTAGTCTTGAAAGGGTCAGAAATTGAGCCCTACTAAATTCTTGGCCGTCCTCTGGAAGGAGCAGTGTGGTACCGGTCTCAAGAATCTCTATGGTATTCATACGTTCTTGAATTTACCCTTATTGGTGAGTCTTATGCCCCGTGCCGCAAGTTCTTCCTTGTGTTGGTTGCCAACGCTTTTTACAATCTGATGGTCACTCATTCTGGGTTTGGTGACGGATTTCCCTTTACCAAAGGCCAGAATCTTTTTTCTTTTGAGTTGGCCACTGGCAGCGCGCACCACCTTTAGTTTGGCCTTAGTTTTTCTTTCTTGGCTGGCCAATAGACCATCTAGGCCATTTTTTAGCTTATAGGCTCTACGGCCCCTAGGTGCCATTCGATAGAAGAGCCAATATATTTTCTGAAGAATTTTCATAAACTTACATGTTTGGAGTTGGGATCTAAACCCGTCATTGGGTCTATTGGATTATATGTCTGTCGTTGGGTGTCAACCTCATGTTGTAGCCTCTGGAGATATCTTTGCCCCTCCGTATTCAAAAATTGCATTACTTCTGCCCTGGCCATTGATTGGTCCCTTGCCTTTTCTCTGTGTGCCATGCCGTCAGGGAACATTTCAACTGGAAACGCCTTGAGGGCCTTTCCCAAGGATAAATAGGCAATAGCCTTTTTGGCCAGTTGCAAAATGCTTTTTTCTTCATCGGTGGGGTCACTTTTAGATTTTAAGGGTCCATAATATTCAGAGGTGAGAATTGGTACTAGGTGTCCCTCTTCAAAATCGACCATGAAGGGTACCAGCCGATAATACAGCTGTCCAGACTTGTTAATGGGAAAAATAGCATCGAAGTCGTTAGTGTTGGTTATCAATACTGACTTTGATTTTTTGAATTGCTCGCTATTTGTCCATTCGGACCAGCCAGAGCCGTCAAGCAATAAAATGAGTTGGTCTAAGGCTTTGTAGGCCCTTCTTTTAATGCTGGAATTTGAGGCGGCAACTTGCCAATCCCAAGGTATTTTTTCGTTGTTCTCAGACCGAAACGTACGACCACTATTCCCATGGTTTAAATCATTGTCTGGGGCATAATCAAGATACGCCATACTTAGCACATAAAGCCGCATAAAAACCAAGGCATTGGATAGCTTGGAACTTTCGTCTGGGTCGCTGATTGACTCAGGGTCTTTGTAATAAGCAACCACTTTGTTATATACTTCCTTCCCAATCAGGTCAATTAGGTAGGGGGTGTTCAGCTTAATGTCAGGCTCTAGGTTATCATAGTTAAACCCACCATCAAGAAATCCAAGCGTTGCCTTAATTTCTGTGCTGCCCTTTCTGGCGCCATTAATTAGTTCGTTGAACAGTAAATTCATCACACATTGTTTTCTGATGGATTGGTCTCTAAGGTTCTTTGTGATTGGGTGATATCTTGGGAACGTTCTGGATTGAGATGATAAAACCCGATTCTTATATCTGTTTTGAATTTAAATCGGAGGATATCATTGAAGGCTTTGCACACAAAGTATTCAGGGGTTCCAACTGAGGTAATCTGATGGATTTTGAGCGCATATATTTGTTCACCGCCTGTATGGGATTTTCCGTCAGCTCCAACATTACCTAGCGCAGAATGAAGGCCAAGACCGGCAACCGTTGAGTAATCCGCTTTATCAGATATCTTTATTTGGGACTCTACATATTCCTTTGTTTTTTGCTCGATTGGGGTAATCTTCCAACCATGCTCCATGGCGTTCGCCCCAATAAGCTCTACCACGTACTCATTGTGCCAAAATTTACCGACGTTCTCTACGCCTGAAAGAAGTTCGCTTAGTTTGTCCAATATTTTCTTCTGTAAGTTCACTAGCATCTGTTCGCGATACTCAACTGGGGGTTTTTGGGCCTTGCAATTATCCTTTAAAATTTTTCGTTTGTCATCCCAAAATTTTGCAGGTGACTGAATGTGCCATTTTATATTAAGGGAGTTCTCTGTTAGGGCCTTAAAAACTTTTGGAATAGAGGTGGAACGACGTATCCACTCTAATGAGCCATAAATTTCAGGTAGGGTATATGTTCGCATACCATAACTCCCCTTTTTAGACCTATGTATCGCAACTGGATATTTGGTAGGGTTTGATGGGTCAAATAATGGATATACCTGAATTTCTTTTGTGTCACCTGATTTCCAGTCGCCTATAAGAACATGTGTGGGCTTCTTTTTCTTATCGTTGATTAGGTACCCAAGCCTACAATCGAAAGCATCTACGGCCTCCAATGTAGCTGGAGAGGAACTTTGGGCGGAAAGTCGGCCAGACCTTTCCCTATACACTTTCATGAAAACTTCGTTCTGATAGTAAAAATCACTACAATTGTGTAGAAGTGCCTCTTCCCAGTTATTCTGTAGAAGCCATTCCTGAAGTTTTGGGTCTTCTATTGGCTGACGAAAATATTTGCGACCATCAACGACCTGTTTATACAAGTAAGGCCCCTGTTCAAATAGCAGCTCAACTTTTCTTCCTTGAATCCTTGGAGCCAATGAATTTGGAAAAACTGCCTCCTGGATTTGATTAGGAATATCATTTAGGGACCCGAACGGAATAACCTTAAAATTTCCAATGGTAAGGGCGCGCTCCTCCCAGTCGTGGAATGATTCTTCTTGTTTTGAATCATCAACGGCCTCCCTACCCGTAATCTCAAAATAATTCAGGTATGTATCATGAAGCCTTAAATAGTCCTTATTATTGATTTTGATGACATCTTTCATAGAACTATTCTTTTGTCATTAACTGCCAGCAACAAGGGGATGAAACAACTTCCCATTTGCTCATTCACCGTATCGATGAACTGTAGCTTATACCTTGAGTTGGCATCATACTGGGACTTTGACTGTTTTCGTAGGAGTGCGCTTTGTATGATTCTCATTGACCCATTCTTCTTTCTAAACTGTAGCTTGAATGGCTTGGCCTCCCTAGTGAGTTGACGCATTAGCGTTATTGGTATCTCATAGTCTCTATAGACATCCTCCATGGCAACAATATTAACCCAGCGGCAAGGGGCTTAAAAGGACAAAAGACCAGCCGCGTCATATATCGTAAAATTGCCTTATACGTGCAGATGCAATATCTCTTCTGAGCGTGGCGGTCTGCGGCGTTGGAACTTTTATTGTGAAAAGTAAAATCAGAGGGTTTTTTATTTGATTGACAAATAGATGGATTACGAGAATCTTACAAATTCACCAAAAACTAAGGGGTTTCAGAAAAGAACTTGGGATTAATGGGTAGAGGGCATTCCGGTCATTCTTGAGGACTCCCCCTTCGTCTTTTCCAGGTATTCAGGGCGACACATCAAATATTTACCGGCATCACTAAAATTCGTTGATCTTTTTGGAAGTTCATTCTTGGGTAGTTTTTCGGAAGTCTTAATCTTATGCACCCTCTTGTTACCATGCTTGTCTGTCCGGATTAATTTTTCCGCCAATTCCATAGAGCTTTTCCAATTAGGACAATTGTGACGATCAATTACCAATAAAGGCAAATCGGGGTTTCGTCCTGAAAGTAAATCAAGGAATAACTCATGTTCCTGTTGCTGTGAAATAGTCGGTTGATTACGGTTCATAAGGGTTACGACCCAGCCCGTTGCTGACCCGTCTTCGTTATATTCAATTGCTTTCTTAATCTTGCTGGCATGGTCCTCGCCAACACTCTCATAGTTATTCGCTGCACGATCATGGTATAAGTGTAGTTCCTTTAATTTGTGATATTTAAAAAAGTCACGGAACTCTTTACCAAGCTCCGGAAGGAACTTTGGAGGTAATGTATAGAATTCTTTAAGTCCTCTATAAACTCTGCCTTGTGGCTGACCCACTGGTAGACTACACATATTTCCTGTGTCCAGGCCTGCCTCCAGTGGTTGATCATGCCACACATATTTTAGGTCTAACGAACATTCCTCAAAGTTATCAAGGGTGCCAAAATCGTCGCGACGGGTATAATTGAAACCATCTGAGAAAAAGTTTTTTGATGAAAGGGTGGGATAAAACATTTTCCCAATCTCAAGTTTGGGATAGATAGATAATATGGAAACCATGAATTCCGAGAAATCCATTGTTTGCATTAGTTTTTTAAAGTAATCTGTAGTAAGGATATCTACATTCACAAAGGAACTCACTATATAAAAGAAGGTGGTTCCCATTCGGAAAAGCCTAAACCGTTCTTCCCATCTATCCCTTTTCTTTTGAACGTTCTTAAAGTTTCGCTTTTTGGTCGTATCTGTGGGGTTTTCATCCATTTCTCTCTTGGCAACCACCCACTCCCCGCGAACCTCATTAACCACCCTGGCCACTTCAATTAGCTTTCTAATTTTGTCCTTATCCATATTACCGGACATTTTAATAATCCAATCGTGGTCCCCCTGGTTGGGGTCTGG
>JBFOLQ010000614.1:0-3126 GCA_040830145.1 Flavobacteriaceae bacterium
GTGTTTAGGTGTATGTTTTTGTTTTTCACCAATTGTCCCCAAGGACCATTTTCCTTTAAAAAAGAGGCCATTTTTGGCATGGCGTGTACGGGAACTTTTTGGGCGTTGACGGCTTCCTTGCCCAGATACATGAGCCCTGTGTAGTGCCCAATGTGGGCATGGGTAAGAAAGATGGCATCTGGCATGGCGCTCTTATCGTTGCCCGAAACTTGGTTTAAGAAATCAATTTGGGCCCCTATGTCGGGTGTGGCCTCAAATAAATATGTTTTTTGGGAGATGGAATCCACAACTCCCAACGCTACCACATAGCGGGTTTCCCCAATCGTTGCGCAACACATCTTGGCACAACCTATCTGTGGGGAACCTGCATCCTGGGCCGTTCCCAATACCACTAGGGCCACTTCGTCCGGTGAGACTACTTTTTGCTGTGTTGTGGGGTTTGTCGTTTTTGACCTGTCTTCCCCACAGCTTAGAAAAAGAAAAATGACTCCCACGACCATGGAGATATGGAAAACGGATTTAAACAACCCTAAAATGGATACAAAGAAGCGCATAGGGGAAATCCATTGCAAAATCGAGAAAATATAGGGACTTTCAAAATGAGCGGAAAGAACAGACAGTATTATATAAACTGCTGTAGGACGCCCACTAAATCATTCTTTTGCATTACCCCTGACTGTCGCCACAACTGCTCCCCTTTTTTAAAGATCAATAAGGTGGGCACGCCCCTGACTTGAAATTTAGTGGCCAAACCCTGGTTTTTGTCCACATCTATTTTTACGATGCGGACGGTCTCACCCAGTTCATCCTTCACTTGTTCCAATATGGGGCCCAACATCTTACAGGGGCCACACCATGTGGCAAAAAAATCGACCAACACTGGGCGTTCTGAATTGATAAGGGCATTAAACTTTTCTGCCATGGGACACTGTTTTTTATAAACCCATGGTCGCTAAGGCCCAGGGTTCCTTACTTAAGGATGTCATTGTACCTTTTTTCGTTTTCCAAGAGTTCAAGAGCGGCCAAGATAGCATCATCATGGGCTAAATAATAGTTGTACAGTCCTTCCCTATAAAAATAGCGTTTCACTATTTCATCCTCGAGTTTCTTTTGAATCTCTTTTTGGTAAGACCCCAATGCGGTCAATTTGTTTTTTTCAATGGTACCCAGAAGTGATTTCATTTGGTTTTGTAGGTCGGCACTTAATAGTACGTCATCTTTTGTGGCCAAGGATTCCTTGAGTGCTTTTTCGGTTTGGGTTTCAAAGGCGAAACCACTATTGGAGACAAAGTCCGTGAAATTTTGAAAATCAGCATCGGAAAAGGAAAAGCTTTTGGGATTGTTCAGTTCATGTTGGTAATAGTAGTCCGTGGCATAATCAAAGATAATGTGGTTTTTGACCAGTGCATCAATGAGATCATTTGACTGTAAGGTAGCCACTTCCAAGTCAGGAAGGACGCCTCCACCATCCTGGACCTTGCGCCCGTTCCGAGTGGTAAAATCATTGAACTGGGTCTTTTTTGTAGCGGCCCCATCTGCATCTCGGTTCCAATAATCAAGTGATTGAATACACCTGCCCGATGGGGTATAGTATCTACTTATGGTCACCTTCAATTGGGTACCATAGGTAAGCTTCATGGGTCGTTGAACCAGCCCTTTTCCAAAGCTTCTTGCCCCCATGACAACGGCACGGTCAAGGTCTTGCAAGCTTCCAGATACAATTTCACTGGCAGAAGCACTACTACCATTGATTAATACAACCAAAGGGATTTCAGTATCCAAGGGCTTGTTCTTGGTTTTATACTCACGGTTGAATTTTTTTACCTTGCTTTTGGTGGTGACAATGAGCTCTCCCTTGGGAACAAAGAGGTTGGTGACATTTATGGCTTCAGACAATAGACCACCAGGGTTGTTCCTAAGATCAAGAATCATTCTTTTGGCTCCTTGGCTCTTTAAATCCTCTATGGCCGCCTTGGTTTGTTTAGAGGCTTTGGCATTGAATTTGGCCAAGACGACGTATCCCGTGGTTGGGTTCACCATTTCATAGAAGGGTACGGCATCTACCTCTACACCCGCCCGGGTAATTGTTGCGGTCTTGGTTTCACCCTGACGGACAAAGGAAATGGAGACCTGGGTGTCATTGGCGCCCTTCAAAAGCTCGCCGGCATCTTCATTTTCAGAGACTAAAAGCCCATCAATTTTTGTGATTTCATCCCCAGCTTTCAGTCCGGCCTTATCCGCCGGATAATCCTTATAGGGCTCCATGATGACAATCTTGTCCTTATAGGTACGCACCATGGCCCCAATGCCGGAATATTCGCCCGCATTGTTAATGCGGAATGCTTCAACATCCTGTTCATTGAGAAACTTGGTATAGGGGTCCAGTTCCTCCAACATGTTCTTTATGGCCGTATCCATCAGCTCAGCAGGATTGGTCTCATCAACGTAGTTCATGTTGAGCTCCTTAAAGAGTGTGGTAAAGATTTCTATCTGTTTGGCAATTTCAAAAAAATCATTTTTGAAACCACTGCCCACCAACAGAAATGTAAGGGCCAGCACAGGCACTAAAATACGGTTACGCGTTGTTTTGTTCATCGGTGTTTTTTTTGGCAAATTTTTGTAAGGATTTGACAACGGATTGCTCCACTTGCACAAAGTTGGGCATTTCCTTCCCAAGATATAAAAACAAGAACGCAAACGAAAAGGAGCTATTGCCAACAACCAATGTTTTGTTCAGCCTATAGGCCTCTCGCATTAACCTTTTGATGCGATTGCGCTCTACCGCTTTTTTAAACCTCTTCTTAGGAACGGCGAAACCCACTTGCACCTTGGGGTTTTCCAATGATTCCCGTTCCATATAAATGAGTTTTATGGGATATGCGGTTAGTTGCCTTCCTTTGGAAAAAAGCAGGTCAATGGTCTTTTTGCCTTTGAGTTTTTCACTTCTGCCAAGGGTGTGATCGGTGGGCACAACAGAGGATTTAAGCTTACTCGGCAACGGGCTGCCACAAATTGTTCTCTGCCCTAATGTCTGCCATGAGTTGGGAGGGGTCTATTAAGATGGCCTGAATATCAGAAGAAGGTTTGTCTATGGTAATAAGATAGCTGGGTTGGGCCCAAGGCCAA
>JBFOLQ010000615.1:0-2153 GCA_040830145.1 Flavobacteriaceae bacterium
CCCCCTATGAAAAACCCGATGGCAAGACCTTACAACTGATAGATGCCGATGTGCATACCGCCGGGGATCCGCTCTTGGTTGCCAAAAAGGTGCATCAGATTGTACAGGCCAGGAACCCTAAGGTACATTATAAGGTGGGGTCCTTTATGCAGACATTTTCCGTTACCCTAAAAAAATGGCTGCCGGGCACATTATACGAACGACTGCTGTTACGGCACTACAAGCTGTAAACCACCACTTTCCAGTGTCTTTTTGATGGGGAAGGTTGACTTGTCCACATTTTGTGGACAAAAACTCCCAAAAGAAATATTGCAGGGGGTAAAAATCCCCTTGTCGTATCGTATTTTCGCGGCACGGAAATAATCCAAGTTTTTAGATGAAATTTTTTATAGATACGGCCAATCTGGACCAAATTCGCGAGGCGCAGGCCCTTGGGGTACTTGATGGGGTGACCACCAATCCCTCCCTGATGGCGAAGGAAGGCATTACCGGAAAGAACAATATCCTAAAGCACTATGTTGATATCTGCACTATTGTGGAGGGGGATGTCTCAGCGGAGGTGATTGCCACGGAATTTGACCAAATGGTACGGGAAGGGGAAGAACTGGCCGAACTGCACGAACAGATTGTGGTGAAGGTACCCATGATCAAGGATGGGGTGAAGGCCCTGAAGTATTTCACCGATAATGGTATCCGTACCAATTGTACCTTGGTATTCTCCCCAGGGCAGGCCCTGTTGGCCGCCAAGGCAGGGGCTACCTATGTGTCGCCCTTTATTGGACGCCTTGATGATATTTCATCCGATGGATTGGACCTCATCGCAGAAATCCGTTTGATATACGATAATTATGCCTTTGACACCCAAATATTGGCCGCCTCGGTGCGCCATACCATGCATGTCATTGAATGTGCCAAGATAGGGGCCGATGTTATGACCGGTCCGTTATCGTCCATAGAGGGGTTGTTGAAGCATCCGTTGACCGATATTGGCTTGGCCAAGTTTTTGGCCGACTATAAAAAGGGGAATTGATTTCCCCAATGGGAGCCCCACACGTAAGGACCTGACAGGTTTAGACCCGCGCTAATGACCTTTAACGCTTTAGCCACATGAGCTAAAAAAAACCAGTCAGGTCTACCTCCCATAAAATGGGTCGTTGCCCCTCGGTTATAATCCCTTATAGATATCGGAAAAGGCATCCACAATCTGCGCATCCTCCGTAATGATGCACTTGTTCATGGGATACACAATGAGTGATTTGGTAAGCTTGTGAAAGTCTTGCGCCCGGTATTGCAGGGTGGTGTCCAGGCCATGCGCATTCACCAATTTTCTCCAGGTGGCCTCCTCAGTTTGTATGTTGATGCCCACAAAGGTGTGCTTGGGTTTTTTGGCCTGAAGTTTTTTGACCTGCTTGGCAATATGGTCCAAATGATTGCGATTGGTGCCCGACCAAAAATAAAACACGGTCTTTCCATCTTGGGCGATGTCGCGGATAGAGACCGAGGTGCCGTCCATACGGGTCACGGTGACATCGGGAAGCTGTTTTTGTGGCTGTAGGTTGGAGATACCCTGGTACAGCTCGTTGATTTCCCCTATGTGCTTGTTGTTGCCCGATACCCGATGGAATTCCTCTATAAAGGCCTTGTTGTTCTCCTCCTTGTCCCGTGCCTTGAGCAAATAGTCAAAAGCCACGTTCCTAAAAAGGTTGTCCTTTAATTCCTTTTCCTTGACCAGGCTATCGATCAAGCGCAATTTGTGTCGATTAAAATGTAGATGGTCCTTGGTCGCCGCCGTTTGCGCTCCAGGGCATTTGTGCACACAGCCCGCATAGGACAGGTTGCCAATATGGTATCGCATAAAATCGTAATAGGGCCGTAGATAGGCCAAGTCCTTATCATTATAGCCCAAATGGTTTCTGTACTCGTAAAAACTGGGAGGGAGTTGGGGCATGGAATGACTGCGGAGGGCCTTCTTATGCCGAAATGGGTATTGCTCCTTCAATCCGTAATAGGTATAGTCAATGGTTGCATTGGCAATTTTGAGGGCCTGGTCAGACAGGACCGATTCTTGGGCCAAGCGGGCCAAGGCATTGATTTTTTCAGTGCGGAGTTCCCCAATTTTTTGGGAAAAATCAGCCGGTTTCATTTTATAGTAG
>JBFOLQ010000616.1:0-5078 GCA_040830145.1 Flavobacteriaceae bacterium
CTTTTAGAAGAGCAGAAGAATTAATAAAACAAGCGTCCTTTAACAACTAAAAATTCATTTTGATGAAATCATTCTTTCAGATAATCATATTGATGGGGGCCACAGGGCTACTAGGACAAACGAATCTTGTGGACGATTCTACCTGGACCGTTGGAACCGGCGGGGGAAGTGGGGTTTCACTGATCTTCGGCACAACCACACGAAACGAAAGCCTTATGGGGACAGATCCTCATGGAGCTAATAGTTTATTATGGGCAGCCGTGCCTGAAGGTTCTCCCACCAATAGTCAGGACGGCGGATGGAGAACAGATTGGCAAATCATAGACCCTAGCAAAACCTATAGGTTTACCGTATGGATGAAAAAAACAGGTTCAACCTCCGGGCTCTCTTATTTGGGGTTAAATTCCATAGACAACAGTGGTAACAATACCACTTTAACCTTTGCGGGGAATGTTCAAAGTAATCCCTATTTCTGGTGGGGAGATTTACCAGAATTAGATAAGTGGTACCTGATCATAGGTTATATACACAATAGTTCCTACAGCGGAGCTAACCTTGGAGAAATGTATGATGGAAGCACAGGACAGAAGGTTACCAGCGTTACGGTTACAGATTTCAAATTTGCCAGTAATGCCCATAGGTTTCGGCACCGGGTTTTGCTCTTTGCTGATTCTAACGCTAGTGACCGCCAATATCATTGGGCACCTACTATATATGAAGTTAACGGTCAAGAACCTACTATTCAAGAACTTTTAGACGGCCCCAATGGCGGTTCGGGACCGACCTCTGACCTTTGGACTTCCAGCGGCTCGAGTATCAGTTATACCACCGGGAATGTGGGTATTGGAATTACCAACCCAACAGACGAATTGGAGGTTAACGGTACAGTTCATTCTAAAGGAATAAAAGCCAATATGACCGGCTGGCCCGATTATGTTTTTGGTGCAGAGTACAAACTTCCCTCATTGGAAGAAATAGAAAAATATATACATCAGCACGGCCACTTACCCAACATGCCATCGGCTTCTGAGGTTGCCACAGACGGTATTCTACTTGGAGAGATGAACAAGCGGTTGTTAGAGAAGATAGAGGAACTCACCTTATACATTTTAGAAGAAAATAAAAGTCTCAAACAAACTGAGGCTCAACTCAACCGTCTAAGGAATAAGTAATAAGTCAAATTAAATAGTACATAAAGACATTTGGGCCACTGGCCTAGGTCAACAATGCCCGGAATAACCAAATGCATAAAACAAAAAGAATGAAAAGAGTAAGCCATTCATATCAAATCATATTGGGAATAGCCTTCCTTTTAGCCCTTTGCACTTTACATGATAGTACTGCGCAGGAAGCAGATTTTGACGCATTTTCCGTAACGGAAAATATACCTAAAAGCCCGGAGGCGGGTAATTTAGGTCAGTATGGCGATATTGTCGCCAATCCGTACAATGGGAAAGCCAATATTTCGGTGCCCATATATGCTATTAATTTTGAGGGATTACAAATTCCCATCCAACTTAGTTATGATACCGGTGGGGTAAGAGTGGCGTCTGAAGCCAGTTGGGTTGGTTTAAATTGGTCTACCTCAACACACTTTGGAATTTCCCGAAACATAAAGGCATTAGACGATCTTAGAATTACTCTTGGATACATTTACAACTCCTATTCGGTAGACGATTCTGGCAGCACACCCATAGTTGATTACAACGATGTTAGAACAATTCACAATAGTTTTTCACCAACAAGTGGACCTTCGCAACAAATAGATATGCAACCCGATATTTTTGATGTTTCCCTTTTTGGAATGAATTATAAATTCAGACTGAAGAAAAAAGGCAGTTCAAATATTGTGGACACCCATGTATATAACAATCCCAATGTTAGAATTACTTTTGATCTCACCGATCTATCTTTTACAATTGTAGATGAAAAAGGATTTATCTACGAGTTTAAGACAAAAGACTATAGTACCACTTTTTATACCATAGGTCCTGGTTCTACAAATAAGGAAGCCGTATTGACCAATATCATTGGAGACAATAATAAGGCCAATGAGACGCTAATTACTTCATGGTATTTAGATAAAATTACATCTCCGGTAGTAAATACTACAACAGCTCCCAATAGAGGGGTTTTGGAGTTCGATTATACCGAAGGAGCCCACTTTACCTTTCCCAGCTATTCCGGTACCGCCAGGGTAAGAGATGATAATACAGTAGTTGCTTCTAGCTCAAATGATGGTTCTGTCGCCGTAGAATCCACAATTTTTTCGGCTTCCACGACCATAGTGGAAACTAACTATTTGTCTAAGATTAGCGGCGACTTTGGGGAAGTTAATTTTATTTTAGGTGATAGAGAAGATTTACTTTCCGGTCATCGCATTAACGAGTACATCTTTCCGGATGCAGCGGGAACCCCGGCAATGACATTTACCACGTCAAATGGACAATATCGGGAATGTCATGGTACCACTTCATGTGGCGGGGCTAATACAAGAGTTGCCAAAAGACTTGACAGAATAGAAGTCAAAAACGTGAATAATGATCCGGTGGTCACGGCAGATCTGACTTTTTCATATTATAATTCAGACGAGGGTACTGCTGTAGACAAGGAACGATATATAAGGCTTAAACTTGATCAAGTTTTAGTGAATGATCAGAAATACTTTTTTGATTATGAACAACCAAATGCCCTTGGAGCTAAAGATACAGACGATGCAGATTTTTGGGGTTTCTACAATGGAGCCGGAAATGTCAACAATAATGTGCCGAGTATTGGAAGGTTTGTAACCTCTCACATTCTTGTCAACGGCGTTACTCATATTGGGCAAACCTTTTTTAACTACCAGGGAGCCAATAGGGGGAGCAACTTTAATTTTGGCAAATTAGGCTTACTCACTAAAATAGTATATCCAACCGGAGGACATACAGAGCTGTGTTATGAATCTCACGAGGCTTTAGTAGAAGTGGCTCAACCTTATATAGTAACGCACGATTTTAATTTTGTTAGTCTGGATAGGTATCGATGGACAAACATGACCGATGAAGCTAATTACAAATTTACCTACCAATATTTAAAAAAGGCAAAAACGCCGACATACGATTATTTTGATAATGAATATACAGGCGGACAAACGGGAAATGGAACGCTTATTAATTATGGCCAGACCTTTACGGTCACCAGTCCATCTGTTATTAGAGCCTCTGGCTTGTTAATTACGCAAGCTAACCCGAACAGCAATTTTGATAATACCCCTGCAAAGGTCATCCAGAATGTCAATAATCCCAATCAGGAAACTACAATTTTTACAGTCGGAGATTGGCCAAAAACGGCAGGCACTGGTGCTGCTATTAGAAAAGATAAAGTTGTGATTATTGGCCCGGGAACCTATAAAATAACCAATTCAAGTTTATTGAGCCAGCCTGGTGTGCCAGTAGTCACTATTAGTGAGGAAATTGATGGTGATTCTTCAACCTCTCCATATACTTTATTTGATGGTGGTGGAGACCTGTCTGATGTTGTAGAAAGATTTGAGATAGGAGGTGCCAGAGTTTCCTCAATAAGCAATTATGACGCTAATCAGGACTTTATTTCACGGAGAGCGTATGAATATCAGGACCCCAATATTTCAAATTCGAACGTGTCCTCTTCAGGAGTACTTATGGACGAGCTGATCTTCTTCTCCAAAATATATGGATTTGAATCTTACAGTCCACTTTATGCAGATGCCTCACCTTTGCAACTGACATCATCCTCACCACTCAGCACCAATGCCTCCGCTCAAGGGTCTCATATAGGTTATACCATAGTAACCGAAAAACAGCTAGACAGAAATGATGTTGAGCTGGGTCGGATTGAGAGAACCTATTTTAATAAACCTAACGAATACTTCTTAGACAGTTATTGTAGAGATTTTCGACCTGGTCAGTGCAGTCCTCCTACCGAATATACCTCATGTATCTCAAATACTGTTCTATTGGGCATGGATCCGAAGATGGACTATGCATTCTGTAACGGAAATGTAGAATTTGAGATGGTCTACGATACCAATGACAATATCGTACGCTCAACTGAAAACAAATATGATAATCTCACGGGCAATTTGGATTCCAAGTACTTTGCGTCCTTCATGCATGCTCATGTGACTTTGGGAGATGTTAAACTAGGACCGTGCGGGCCTCAATTTGGGTCGGACCATACAACATATAAACCTTATTTGAGCCCTTTATCGTATGGTTTGAAGGCAGTTCTAAAGGAAAGTACTATTACAGATACCTTTAATTCAGACATTGCTACCACCCAAACAAATGTCTATAATCCAGATACTCATCATGTGGTAGAGAGTAAGATTATTGATAGCAGTGGAGACGAACAGATCACAAAACAATTTTACCCGTATGACACAGAAGTATCTGGCGAAGCCCATATATCCGATTTAATTACGGAAAATAGAATTTCCTTCCCGGTTAAAACGGAGATTTATGAGCAAAGTGATCTGCTAAGTACCCAGATCATTAAATATGAGAAAGATGCAACAACCTCTAATATTACGCAACCCGTATCGGTTGAGGTAGTCAAGGGCATCCCTGATACCAATAACAACCCTTTTGAAACCAGGATAACCTACGAAAAGTATAGTCCTCAGGGTAAGATATTACAATTTAGAAGAGAAGATGGAATAGCCACAGTGCTTATTTGGGGGTATAATCAGCAACATGTTGTAGCTAAAATAGAAAATGCCACCTATGCAGATGTAGAGGCCCTCAATCACTTCCCTCAGGATTTCGACCTACAGGGCGGTGGTTTAAGCACGGACCAGGTGAATTCCTTACGCAATAACCTGACCGATGCCATGGTCACCACTTACACCTATGATCCACTTGTTGGTGTAACAAGTATTACAGATCCCAGAGGATATACCTTCAATTACGTTTATGATTCTAATAACCGACTCAAGGAGGTCCGTGATGCCAACAATGAAAGGGTAAGCGACTACAAGTACGAATTTGTAGACATTCAGCAAAACTAATCCCGTAAAAGGTAACCATATTAACTCCCAAATTATGAACTACGCATTC
>JBFOLQ010000617.1:0-7414 GCA_040830145.1 Flavobacteriaceae bacterium
CACTAGTGGGTCTTTTAATGACCATGCCCATTATGGCCCAACATACCATTTCAGGAACTTTTGAACCGGCAGGGGACTATACTTGGCTGATTATATATCGGTTAAAACCGGGAACCCAGGTCTATGTGGCAGATACAGCCATAAAAGAGGGGCGGTTTACGCTTACATTGCCTGAGAATGCCGAAGAGGGGACCTATCGGGTGGTATATGCCATCCCCCAGGAAGAATTTTATTTTGACGTGTTGTTCAATGGAAAGGAATCCATAGAGCTTTCTTTCCATGGAGAGAAAGGGCTAACCTTCCTTACGTCCCCAGAAAATCAAACCTTTACTTCTTATTTTGGGAACATCCATGCCGTGGAGCAGGAATTAATAGGGTATTATACGCAGGGAAGGACGGATACGACCCAATATATGGAGATTCTTAAACGGCTGGCGCAAACCCAAAGGGATTTTGAAAGGGCGTCGGAAGGAATGATGGCCCATACATTTATTAAGGCCAATGCCCCGTATATTCCTGAGGAATACGAATCGGTGGAGAAGTATGTAATCCAGAAAAAGACCCACTATTTTGATTCCCTTACGCTGAACAGTAAAACGCTTCAGGCCTCTGGTTTTTTAACTGATAAATTGACGAACTATGTATTTACGGCCTTACCAATTCACCCCATGGCCCAAGAGGAAACGGAACAGGCCATGAACCAGAATGTGGATACGGTAGTGCAAAAACTATCGGATGCGGGCATTGGATATAAGGGGCATGTTTATTATACACTTTGGTCACAAGCTGCAGCCAGTGGGTTCAATGACACCTCTGATTATATCTATGGCTCTTTTTTAAAAAAATGGGCGCAGGAGACCCAGAACATGCAGATCATTAATCAGGTAGAGACGCATAATCGACTGCGGATAGGGGCCACGGCTCCCGATATTTTATGGGAGGGAGGCTCATTGGCCGAATTGGAATCGGCAGGGCACTATGTGGTTGTGTTTTGGAGCAGTACTTGCCCCCACTGTATTTCTGAGCTTCCCAAACTGCAAGGGGAGTTGGTACATTTCCCACATGTTAAGGTATTGGCAATTGGTCTTGAGGAAGAGGAAGATTTGGAGAACTGGAAAAGACAAAAGGCAAAGCTCACCCATTTTGAACATGGGATGGCATTGGGCAAATGGGAAAGTGAAACGGCCCAAACCTACGTAATCCAGAGTACACCCAGTTATTTTGTGTTGGGCCCAGAAAAGAAAATCCTTGCCAAACCTGGGGATTATAAGGCACTGATCAAATTTCTTAAGGAATAAGTTAGGGTTTTCAAAGGGTCTTAAGGTCCTTGATGGTCTTAAAGGCGATATCCACTTGGTCCTCATTGACCAAAATGGTAAACTCATTGGTTGTGGATATGACCTCGTATAAAATAATACCTTCCCAAGCCAACCGTTGAAAAATAAAATAATAAATACCCGGGACCGATACGTTTTCAGCTGGTAGTTTTACGGTGATACTCGATAGATTCTCCGCCTTTTGGGTGCGACGCTCGCTTTTGAACAGTTCTTCCACGGTAGCATCCAAACTATTGCTCACCACAATGTTCAATTCATTCACCCCTCTGGAAGAAGTATAAAAAACATCCTTGTTCTTGTTGACCTCTTTTAAGAGCAGGGTCTGATTTTCCAAAATGGTGTCAGATACCAAAAAGGTAAAATCGGTCAAGGAGGAACGCACCGTAATCTCCCCAATATCCTTTAAGACCTTAACTATGCGATGCGTGGCGCGAAACTCCAAATCGGTAGACAGGCGCTTCAAGGCCATGACAATGGCTCCATTGCGTACTTCCTTGCCCAATTCCTCCTCAATGGAAGGCCTTATGATTCTTGAGAGTGAGGTAAGGTTGATGATTCCTTGTGCCAAGGCACTCTGTAAAAAGGGCTTCTTTTTAATGTATTTTTCTACGACTGATGAAATTGTCTTCATGGTACTCCCTTAGTGGATGACAAAAATAACAAATTGTTATAAATAAAACAAATATTAAAAATGATAGAAGGCATCCTCTACATGCTCCAGTTCAAGGCGTCCCTGGTTTTTTAGAATGGTGATAACGTCAAAGCGCACCTCAACGTCCATATCCTGGTCCGTTACATAGTGGTCAGCGGCCATGGTCAATAGCCATATTTTCTTTTGGGTAATGGTCTCAGAGATGTTCTCTACGAAATCCGTGCTTCTTGAGCGTACTTCCACAATGGCTAGAACTTCCCCCTTTTGGGCAATGATATCAATCTCTGCCTTGAGGTAGCGGTAGTTCTTATAATGGATTTGATACCCCTTCTTAACAAGGTGTGCCGCTGCCAAGCGTTCCCCTTCCTTCCCCAATTCATTGTGTTGTCCCATTTCAATAGGGCTTGATTATCGTGCTCAATGATGGTCCGTTATCATACCAATTCAATGGCCCTGCTGTCACATCGAGTCGCTTGACAGGCACGCTCGCCTTCCGTCGAGACCTTCTTACTATCCCTTTTCACACGCCTGTCTTGCCAAGGGGCAGGCCCCAAATGATAACATTTTGAAAAGATATTGTTTTTTAAAGAATTGGTGCCATAGTGGACATACAATGCAATTTTGTGCATTTCATCGAAAAAAAACGCATTTGAACGTCTCTTTTGGTATTGAAAACGTACCTTTTTAAAACGTTCATCGAATAATCTTATTTCCAGGTACTATGAACGGAACAACGTCCGTTACTTAATTGCCCCCGTACCTGAATTTAATTTAGCAATGTCTAAATATACTATGGAATACTTCGTTAACTGTAATTCCGCAGGTTTGGCTCCTTACTCCCAACCTTTAGATGAATCGAGGGCCCTTCATTTATACCGTAGATTGGGCTTCAGTGCGTCAGTTGGGATGATAGACAGTGCCATTGGTCAAAATGTGGGAACCTTGGTGGACCAACTCATTGATGAAGCCGTTAACATGGCCTTGACACCTGCTCCGGCTTGGGCAGATTGGACCGTGGCCAACTATCCCGAGGATGATGACCTCAGAAGTCAAATAGTATCTGATCAAAGACAGGAATGGCGTATCACCTATGCCCAGGCCTTGCTGGGAAATAATCTTCGAGATCGGCTCAGCTTTTTTTGGAGCAACCACTTTGTAACCGAACTTCAGGTTTACGAATGTAATTCATACCTGTATAGATATATCAATTGTTTACAACGGAATGCCATAGGCAACTTTAAGACCTTTGTCAGCGAAGTGGGCCTTACCGATGCCATGCTCTACTATTTGGACGGGGTATATAACAATGGAAATAATCCCAATGAAAACTATGCACGGGAACTATATGAGCTTTTTGCCTTGGGGGAGGGCAATAACTATACCGAACAGGATATCATTGAGACGGCCAGGGCCTTGACGGGGTATGTAGAACGTGGGGAGATTGGATGCGAACCTGTGACATTTAGACCTGATAGGCACGATGCAGGTGCCAAGACCATTTTTGGACAAACGGGCAATTGGGGGTACAATGATGTTATTGACATTCTCTTTCAACAACGACCTGATGAAATAGCCCATTTTGTTTGCACCAAATTATATGAGTTTTTTGTGCATCCCGATTCGGGCAGTACCACGGGTAGTGCCCAAACGGTCATTTCAGGGATGGCCAATACGTTTATTGGAAATGATTTTGAGCTGGCCCCCGTTCTTTCCCAATTGTTCAAGAGTGAACACTTTTTTGATGACAATGCAATTGGCGTCATCATCAAAAGTCCCATTGACTTTTATTTCAACCTCTTGAAAGAAAGTAATTTCACCTATGATGATAACCTCTTGGGGGAGCTTGTGGGCTATTCCGCTGCCCTGAGCCAAGAAATGTTCAATCCCATTGATGTGGCCGGATGGCAACGTGATCGCTCATGGATCAACACCAATTTTATGATAGGAAGGTGGTTGTCCATTGAATGGATTATGGGGACCTTCTACCAAAATGACAATGATCAGTTCAGGACATTGGGTCTTTCCATAACTGGAAACGATGGCCTTACCAGCAATAATCCCGATGTGGTCGCCCGGCCCATCATTGATTTTTTCCTGCCCAAAGGATTGTTGGACGAGACCGAATACCAAAAGGCCTTTGCCGCCTTTAGAAGTGATGTGGATGATGCCTACTATGAAGGGGGTGCCAATGAATCATGGACCCTGGCCACATGGCCACAAGCCCCTTTCCAGGTTTATCTCTTGCTACAGTATTTGGCCAGACAACCTGAATTCCAATTAAAATAATGAAGTGTTTTAAACTTTTTCAATAATCCTACGCTATGTGCCATACACATCATTCGCCCCATAAAGGACTACAGCACCAAGGCCATGACCTAGAGCATAAGGTGTGGAGTCGGCGTTCCTTTTTACAGGCCCTGGGCATTGCCGGTTCGGGATCCATGGTATTGGGGTCCAATGTCCTTACTGCCTCGGCTCCTTCTCCCTTAACGGCTTCCATCGCCGCAGCGGAGACCGATAACATTCTTATATTAATTCGATTGAGTGGGGGAAATGATGGCCTAAGTACTGTGATTCCCATTGAGCAGTATGATTCCTATGCCAATGCCCGTCCCAACATCTATATTCCCGAGAGCAAAATCTTAAAATTGACCGATGAATTTGGGGTTCCGTCCTATATGAAGGCCCTGGAAGGCATGTGGGGGGAAGGTCAGTTCAAAGCCGTGCACGGGGTGGGGTACGAAAACCAAAGCCTATCCCATTTCACGGGATCTGATATCTATGCCAATACCGATTTGACCACAACAGGCTTTACGGGACTCGACACAGGTTGGATGGGACGTCACTTTGAACACATCTACCCAGATTACCTGATCAATCCCCCCGCCGCCCCCGCCGCCATACAGATAGGGCAGTTTGGAAATCTTGTGTTCCAGGGGGAAGAGACCAATTATGCCTTTGTAACCTCAAATGTGGAGCAATTGGAGGAAATTGCCGAATCTGGCTTGGTATACGGATTGGATGAGGCCCTTTTTGGGGATTGTATGTATGGTGACCAGTTGAAATTTTTACGTGGTGTGGCCAATACCACCTACGAATATTCCGGAATTATACATCAGGCATATGGGCGTGGGCAAAATCAAGTGGAATACCAAGACAACTACTTTGCCCGGCAAATGGCCCTATTGGCGCGTTTGATCAAGGGTAATTTGGGAACCAAGGTATACATGGTTTCGATGGGCGGATTTGATACCCACGGTAATCAACCCCAAGCTCACGAGCAGTTGATGAGCAATCTATCCATTGCCATTGACAATTTTTATGAAGACCTGACCTTTACCCAACAAGATAGCAAGGTGCTTAGTATGACCTTCTCTGAATTTGGTCGCAGGATTTTTGAAAATGGATCTAATGGAACAGATCATGGTAAGGCCGCACCCACATTATTCTTTGGCTCCGGACTCAACGGAAGTGCCTTTGTAGGGGATCATCCCACCTTGGATAACCCCGATGGGCGAGGTAACTTGGAGTACACTATGGATTTTAGGGACCTCTATGCCACCGTGATGGCCGAATGGCTATGCGTGCCCATCAACTTAGTGGAGCAACATTTACTGGGGCATACCTACGCTCCGGTGAACTTGGGCTTTAACTGTAGTGGGGTCACATTTCCAGATATTACTTATAGTGACGACCCTCCCACATTGCCGACAAATCCGACAGAACCAGGAAATCCCATGCCGGATTTGACTGGCACCTTGGTACATAAACCCTTTTATCCTACCAGCCAAGAGCCCTGTATTTATTTGGAGATGCCGGCTGCTGCCCATGTTGATATTCAACTATTCAATATCATGGGGCAACATGTGGGCACTGTATACAACGCCATGGCAAATGAAGGGGCCATTGAAATCAATGTGTTGGAACAGTTGCCCATGCACTTGGCCTCAGGAAAATATATTTATAGAATCCAGACGCTGGACCAGAAGATGAGTAAATCCATTTTGGTAGCATAATCTATTGCCCCAGTTTTTGTAGTTGTTCTAGGGCCTGTTGATTTTGTGGATTGAGTTCCAGACTTCTTTTGTAATTGGCGATGGCCTCTTCCTTATGGCCCGCTTGCAACTGGAAATCGGCCAAAAAGCTGTAGGGATGCCATTGGTCGGCGTATGCCTGAACAATTAACTTTAATATGTCAATCGCCTTATCAAGCTTTCCTTCATTTGCATATTGTTCAGCAAAACCAAATGTATTTCTGTCTGAAATATTGTTGTTGAGTTTGGTGAGTAGCTCACTCGCTTTTTCGTAGCCTTGCTCCTTATATACCTTTACAACTTGTTCGGTATTTAAGAACTGTGCAATCTCCGGGGTGCTCCCAAAAAATTCATTTCTAATATGGGTTCTTACTTGGGCCCAACCCTCCATGGGGCTGCGATTTGATAGGGTTATGATAATTAAATCCTCGTCCATTACCATATCCAGTTCCCCTGAAACTCCAGGAGCACCTCCATTGTGTCCGTATAGGTGTTTGCCGTTCACGTCCCTAAGGCTCATTCCATACCCATACCCATTACCAAAATGGTCCGTGGTCATTACGGAAAATGATTTTTGATCAATGAGTGTATTGCGCTTAAGGGCCAGCGCAAATTTATGAAAGTCATGTACTGTTGAGGGGCCGCCACCCGCTGAACTTGAAAGTGGACCGGTTGTGGTCATTTCAGCCGGCTGCAAGATGTTTTTTTTGATATGGGCATTGTATTCAGCACCGGAAATTTCTTCAATCATTAATCCCAAAACAATATAACCCGCATTGCTATATCGCATCCTTTCACCAGGAGTAAACTCCAAGGGGTCGTTCACGAAAAAGGGGAGATAATCCTTCAACGTTTTGATGGCATCCTTGTTTTTGTCAAATTCAGGTCCAAAGTAATCGCCTAGCCCCGACACATGTGACAACAACTGTTTTACGGTAATGCCTTTGGCCTCTTCATTGGGATAGTGTGGTAGTACGTCCCCTATTTTCTGTTCAAGTGATAGTTGATTGTTTTCAATCAGCTGTAATATGGCCACCGCTGTGAACATTTTGCCCATTGATGCGATGTCATATGCTGAATTTATTTGGTTTGGCTGCTTGTTCAATGCCGTAATTCCATAAGACTTTTCAAGTAGAATGTTTTCTCCATCCGCTATTAAAAGGGAACCATTATAATTCGCGCCCAAGTCTGTACTATCGAGCAGGGATGTTAACTTGCTTACATTTTCGGCATAAGCGGACGGCGTAGTAGTAGTGGTTTTGCAAGCAATAAGACCTGCAACACATATGAAAATTGTAAGTAATTTTTTCATTTTGAAGTATTTAATATGATTTTGTCCAATAATGTAAAAAGTGTTTCCTTTTCTTGTAGGCTTAGGTTTTTTTGGGCGA
>JBFOLQ010000618.1:0-4134 GCA_040830145.1 Flavobacteriaceae bacterium
CTACCAGAACCTGGAAAACCGGATTACATTCAGGAACTTATAGATGATGCCCTGGCCAAAGGCGCCAAAATCCTAAACAAAAAAGGAGGGCAACGTTATGACAATTTCATCTGGCCCGCAGTACTCTATCCCGTAACCAAGGATATGCGCGTATACCAAGAAGAGCAATTTGGCCCCGTCATTCCGATCTTGGATTTTAAGGATATCTCAGAACCCTTGAACGATATGGCCGAAAGCAATTATGGGCAACAGGTAAGCCTATTCGGAAAGGACATCCATGCCCTATCACCCTTAATTGACACTTTGGCCAATCTAGTATGTAGGGTCAATTTGAACAGTTCCTGCCAACGGGGTCCGGATGTGTATCCCTTTACGGGCAGAAAGGATTCCGCCGTCGCCACCTTAAGTGTCTATGATGCATTGCGTTCCTTCTCCATACGGACATTTTTGGCCTTTAAGGACAACGACCTAAACAAGGAAACCGTTGAAAAATTGCTGGAGGCCAAGCTTTCCAACTTTGTGAGTACGGATTACGTACTATAGCCATCAATGGACTAAGGAATGGATACCATAGATTGGGTAGGTTTTATAGGGGTGTCCCAAATACTACTGGCGTATACCCTTAACGTATCGGGGAGATTGGAGAAAAACAATTTGGTTTTTATTTTGTTGAACCTCGTAGGGGCGAGTTTGGCATGCCTAGCCTCTATATTAATGGAATATCTTCCCTTCATCCTTTTGGAAGGTGTCTGGACCATTGTATCGCTTATTTCATTGCTAAAACATAAAGAATGGCTGGGGAAAAAGATTTAAACACACTGGTAAGGGGAATGTCACCCATATTGAATAAAGGGGACTATGTATTTGTATCAATCCAGGACATGGACCGCATTGATAGGGCCGATACTGTTTGTGAATTCAAGGAAAAGGAAGGGACAACCGTCGTCATTGAAAAAAAACTGGCCGATAAACTGAACCTACAGTACGGGTATATTTCTTCGTGGATCACATTACGGGTCCATTCCTCTTTGGAGGCCGTGGGATTGACCGCTATTTTTTCAACGGAGCTTGCCAAGAACAACATTAGTTGTAATGTCGTGGCCGGATATTACCATGACCACATTTTTGTCGATAAGGACACTGCTGAAAAGGCCATTCAAGTTTTGAGACAATTATCGGAACAACACTAATTATGGTTGTTTCCATGGGGATTGGCACTTACATGCCGCCTTTTTATTGTAAGTTCAGTTGCCAAGAAACGCCAAATCGGTCTTCAACAAATCCAAATTTTTGACTGAAACCATAATTGTCCAATGGCATCATAACTTTTCCATTTTCGGATAGTTTTGTGAATAACCGTTCAAGTTCGTTCTCGTCCGCACATTCCACATAATTTGAGACTGCCGGGGTAAAGTCCCAATCATGTATCGGTGGACTGTCGCTGCACATAAACAGTTTTCCATTCAAATTAAATGTGGCGTGCATTACTGTTCCTTCTTTTCCTGGCCCTTCCTTTCCCCAGTGCTTTAGATCAATAATTTTGGAATTGTCAAACAACCCTACGTAAAAGTTCATCGCCTGTTCTGCATCTTCTTTTTGAAATGTCAAAAATGTTGTGATGTGTCCTTTCATATCCTTCGGATCTTCCTTGCTTAATTTTTTTAAACTGTCAAGTTCAGCTTGCAATTGGTTTAATTCCTCACTTTTTTCACTGTTTTGTTTAAAGTCAGAGCAACCGTAAGTCAGTAAGGCCAACAGCAGTATTGGTGTAATTCGTTTCATCTCCGGTGTTTTTGGTTTCAGCTTGCAGATAACGTCATGCCATCTACATATCCTTTATATGTGGAACTAATATAAGGGGATATTCTCTATCTTGGGAATCATCGCAACATGCCATTCCCCACTATGCCAAGATGCTCTCGTGCCCTGAGTCCTTGACAAACACACAGGAGCTCTTTGTCCAATGGGGAATTTGCAGTACGGAATCGCGATTCAGACGCTCATCCATGCCAAAAATGTTCAAATCGGCAGCGGGGGCATTCTGAATAACCTCCTTAAAGTTCCCAATACGGACTTCCATCATGGTATTGGGTAGGCGGGCTTGCTGAATCAAGGATTTCAAAAAGGCCTGGGCATTTTCTTTTTCATCGGTATTGTCCACTACAGTAATAAAGCGGATGGTACCCTCCCAGTTTTCCTTAATTCTATAGGCAATCAAGGTCGATAAATCCAAATTGCCAATGTTCCAACCCAAATTCCAGTTGTCCTTGCGGTCCCGTACCCATACATTGACCATGTTACGCCGGCCAAGACCTGCCGTTGGATGGGAAGAGAACAATAATACACCTATTTCCAAGCGGATGGCCTCCAAAATCACAGGACGGATCTCAGATTCAAAATCATCATGGTCCTGAAGGTTTAAAAAAATGATATTGGGCCTAAAAAAGGCACCTCGTAGGGCCTGATTGCCATGATTGATTCCCTTGGCAAACTCATCCGTAGCAATAATGGTCTGGGAGGAAAACACCTTTTTGGCCATAAACGCTTCCGATATCTTCCGCAATTCGGGTTCCAATGCGTTTTGTTCTGCCTGGGGCTCAATGCCCAATAACATGACCGATCCCTTAGGATAGGCCATATTGACCAATAGTTCAAAATTACCCTTAACCCCTACCAAATCACGAACGGGGACCATAAGATTGGGCTTCCAAGCACGTTGTTGCATGGATTTCATACCCCAGGTATGTTTTGCCGCCCATTCGGCAAAGGCCACAAAAAGTCCCGATCGTACGTCCTCAAAAGGGGTTTTCAAATTTTGTCGCGACAAAAACCAATACACCACAAATACAATGAGTATGGTCACCAAACTAATGGTGGAATTAATGATGAACATGGTCAACACTGAGGAAATGAGACCTGCCCAAGGCACCCATTTCGGAATCTTGAACAAGGGGCGGTAACTGATCAGATCCAAGCTTTGTTCAATAATCACCACGATATTGATCATGGCATAGGTGACCAAGAAGAACAGGGTAACCAAGGGAGCCACCGCATTCAGGTTGCGCAGCAGCATACTGGCAAAAATAAGGATGCCCGTAACGATCATGGCATTGCGGGGCTGTCCGTTGGCACTTTGTCCCGATAGAAAGTTGGAGTAGGGGAGCACTTGGTGTTCCCCCATAGCAAAAAGGATTCGGGACGATCCCACCAAAGAGGCCAATGCCGATGAAAAAGTAGCCCCAAGTATCCCTGCGATCACCAATGGCCCGAAATACGATTTTTCAATAATAATATTGTAATTGGATATTAATTCCGTTTCTGTGGCACTCCGTGCCAACCAATAGGCCAGTGCCATATAAATGACAAAGCTCACGCCAATGGCCCAAAGGGTTCCTGAGGGAATGCTCCGTTTGGGGTCCTTCAACTCCCCAGACATATTGGCCCCGGCCATAATCCCCGTGGCCGCCGGAAAGAAAACCGCAAAGACAATCCAGAAATCAGAACCTCCAAATCCATTTTCCGGAGACCCCCTGAACGACCCCCAATGTATGGCTTCTGCATTGGGAATGTACATGGACCCCTCATAAGCGTCCATCACAATGGACAAGAGGGAAAGTACTATACCCCCAATAATAAGGAATTGGGTCTTAATGGCCAAATCGGCACTGATATAGGCGATGGTGATCAACACGGCAAATACGGTCAAATCCACCAAAAAAGGGTTGTGGTCGGGAAAAATCCCCAGCCAGCCTTCCCTAAAACCGAAGATATACATGGTTACGGCCAATCCTTGGGAGATATAACGCGGAATGCCCAAACTGCCCCCAACCTCCAATCCTAATGCCTGGGAAATAATGGCATAGGCCCCGCCCGCTCCAATACGGATATTGGTGGTAATGGCAGACATGGATAAAGCCGTACAAAGGGTAATGACAAAAGAAGTGCAGATGATAAGCCAGGCACCCAACAATCCTGCGTTACCTACGACCCATCCCATTCTAAGGTACATGATTACCCCAAGGATGGTCAACAAGGTTGGTGTGAACACCCCAGCAAACGTACCGAACTTCTTCATGATGGTTTGGTCATTTAATAGGGCAAAACTACTTCATCTTTCCCTACAATACCAAAAAA
>JBFOLQ010000619.1:0-2153 GCA_040830145.1 Flavobacteriaceae bacterium
CTGAATATGGCGTATATCAATAAAAATATAGACGCTATCAAATTCCTCAAAACTACTGTCATAAATACCGGTAACCGTAAACTTACGCTGATTGGGCATCTTGGATGGGTCCCCTTCCTTTAGAAAAAAGGCAAAAAATGAATCTCCCACCTTTAATTGTAATCGATTGGCGACGATGCGGGAAATAAGAGCACCATCATTCAATTTCTCCGTGTAATCCGGTAAGTCCCCATCTATCAAATATTCCCCAAAATGGGACCAATTGTAGTCCTTTCCCACTCCCTTGGCTACAATGCCCTCAAATGTTTCCTCTGTACGGATAATACCGGCCATCGTAGCTACCGCCTGTATGTGGCGAACCCCCTCCACCATTGAAAACTCAGGATAGAAATCCTGGTCCATGGATACAGGTACCACCGAAACATCGGAAACATTGTTGTCAAAATTTGATATTTGGATATGGCCATTGAAAGCGGAGACCTTTTCCCGAATCTTTAGCTTAAGTCCCGCTCCAGTGGCAATGGCAACCAGCATCATAATGATACCCAAGGCAATGGCAGCAATGGCTATTTTTATTATTGGGGCAGATATGCTAATTTTACGCTGCTTTCCCTTGATAAGCCGCTTGGCGATAAAATATTCAAAATTCAAAAGATGGCCCTTTTAATGTGTTTCAAAAATAGCGTTTTATTGTTGTTTTTGCTGTTTCTGGGATGTGGGAAAACCACAAATGGAAAAGGAACCATTGCTCCCGAACCCTTACAGGAAGAAACCCCCATCAAAAGAGACCCGATAGTCGTTGGCGCCAATCGTACAAATACCTATCTACCCCTTTTACAGCATAAAAAAGTGGCGGTAGTAGCCAACCAGACCAGTGTTATTTTTAAGAAGTACAAAGTAGGAAGTCACACCCATCTGGTAGACTCCCTTCTTTCGTTGAACATTGACATCAAAAAGGTTTTTGCCCCAGAACACGGATTTCGTGGCCAGGCAGATGCAGGGGAGAAGGTGATGGATGGGATTGACTCCAGAACGGGACTACCCATTCTCTCACTCCACGGTAAGAGCCGGAAACCTTCGCCCGGACAGTTAAAGGATATAGAAGTGGTTCTATTTGATATTCAAGATGTCGGGGTCCGTTTTTATACCTATATAGCCACTTTGCAATTGGTGATGGAAGCCTGTGCCGAAAATGACATCCCCCTAATAGTCCTAGACCGCCCCAATCCGAACGGCCATTATATTGATGGGCCTACTATGAAAAGGGAACATGTCGGATTTCTGGGCATGAACGAAATTCCACTTGTCTATGGAATGACCATAGGGGAGTATGCACAGATGGTCAATGGGGAAGGTTGGCTCCCAAATGGAGACCGTGCTCAACTGACGGTGATTCCGTTGGAAAGTTATGACCACCAAAAACCGTATTCATTGCCCATTCGGCCCTCTCCCAACCTGCCCAATGACGTGGCCATTAACCTTTACCCCAGTCTAGGGCTTTTTGAAGGGACCAACGTCAATGCAGGTAGGGGCACTGAATTTCAGTTTCAGCGGTACGGAGCCTCATTTCTTGATAGTACCCAATATAGCTTTGCGTACGTACCCCACCCCAACTTTGGAAGTAAATCCCCCAAGGAAAATGGCAAAAGATGTTTTGGGGAAGACCTTCATGAACACCCCCGGATCAATGAAGTTTCATTACAATGGCTTATCAATGCCTATCAAAACGCTACGGACACATCTCTTTTCTTCAACACCCAAAACTTCACCAAACACGCGGGTACGGAAATCCTCCAACAGCAATTGAAGGCAGGGCATTCAGAAGCCACAATCAGGGACTCCTGGAAAAAAGACCTTGAAAAATTCAAAAAAATACGGGAGAAGTATCTCATCTATTGAAATCCTAGGATCAAGAATATAGCTCCTCTTGAACGGTTTGGAATGCATAATCCATCCACGGCTTCCCATCCCCTGGAATTCTAGGCATATTTCGGTACGCCTACGGTATATGTACCTATATCAGTAGCCCAGATTGGGGATTTACCAGCCATAGCCCCTAATTTTATCCCTACATTTCGAAATATTCAAATATGAACTTAAAAAACTTCCTTTCATTTCTGCTAAGCCTTTACTGTCTTATAGGACACGCACAG
>JBFOLQ010000620.1:0-2729 GCA_040830145.1 Flavobacteriaceae bacterium
ATGTTTTGTAGCTTTGGCAATGCTATGTAATTGAATAGTGGATGTCGTCCGAAAAAAAGAAAGAATATTTTTCCACCCTCTTTGATGCCCACTACAAAAAACTGTATCACTATGCCCATAAGGTATTGGGTGAAAGACATTCTTCAGAGGAAGTGGTACAGGAAGCCTTTATCAAACTTTGGGAGAATGTGGATACGCTTCGTAAAGAGACGAGTACCATAGAGTCGTATCTCATGGTGACCTTAAAGAACAAGATTATTGACTTACATAGAAAGGAACAGGTCAAGAGACGGCATATTGATCTGTACAAACTGAATCGCGATTCTGAGGAATCCATCGACTGCCAGTGGGAAATAATGCGCCATGTGGAACAAATCTATGCCGGTCTTCCCCAAAAAACACTGGAAATTTTCAAGATGTCAAGAAATGATGGACTGTCCTACAAGGAAATAGCCGAACATCTTGATATTTCGGTCAAGACGGTGGAACTCCATATGTCAAAAGCCTTGCAGGCCTTTAGGGAGGGGCTTAAAAGTTTTTTTTAGAAAAAAAATAGGGTCGTGGCCATTGACAAACGTCTTATAGTCAAACAGGCATGATATGGCACACTATCATAAAGCAGAAATAGACCCATTTTCCTTTGTCTTTAGTACGGAAACGGACGATACCATTCTTGACATCCAAGAGAGAATGGTTGCACAGGATTTGGACCAAGACCTTTTGCAAAGGATAATAGACGTATTATGGAAGACCATCGTATAACGGAAACTGACATATGGGCCTATGTCTCGGGCAATGCCGATGGGGAAACAACGAGAAGGGTGGAGTTATGGAAGCAGTCGAAGGCATATGACCCAAAATGGTTTGAAGATTTGGCACAGATGTATCAACTCACGGGGGAGATGCCCCAAGAAGAACCCAACGTACAAAATGCCAAACTTAAATTCTTCAAGGCTGTGGAAGGCCCTGGGATGGGCAGGTCCCGTTTCCTGAGGGAGTTTGTGAAATATGCGGCTGCAATCGTTCTACTGGCTTCGGGCATTTACTTTTTGTATGACCCTTCTGAAAAAATTGTAGTGCAGACCACCTTTGGTGAACAAAAGGAAGTGCATCTTCCGGATGGAACACAGATTTGGTTAAACGCATCCAGCCGTCTTTCCTACGAAACAGCTTCCCCCAGAAAGATGTTGTTGGAGGGAGAAGCTTTTTTCAAGGTGGTAAAAAATGAAAAGGTCCCCTTTACCGTTGATACCCATGACGGCATCAAAATCAAGGTGTTGGGTACCAGTTTCAACGTAAAATCGTATCGACAAAAAGAATATACCGAGACGGTATTGCTGGAGGGGAAAGTGGAATTGTCATCCCGTAATTTTCCCAATAAGGTGGAAATGTCCCCGAACGACAAAATCCTCTTTTTGGGACGTGAAAGAAAGCTAGTGCGATCAACCGTTGCAAAACCCAACGAACTTATCGCATGGAAGGATGGCGCATTGCACTTTTCAGACAAGCCCTTTTGGGAAATAGCTGCTGATTTGGAAATTCAACGGAACATAAAAATCAAATTTAAAAATGATGAAATCGCAACTTCGCACTTTACGGGCTCGTTCGAGGCTGGTACCTCTATTGGGGAAATTCTGGAAACCCTGCGGTCCACCAAACCATTCAAATATCAACAATCAGCAGATGGGGACTGGATAGTGGAATAAAAAAATGTGGGAAAATGGCGGTTTTCCCACATTGGCGTCAATAGATAGTCCATTCGAAAAAAAGTACTAATCATCAACATTCAAAAATATGAATAAAAACTTATTTGCGCCCTTAACGGGAGCAAACTGCCCTAATGGCAAATTCCTCCTTTTAATGAAAATATCATTATCGCTCTATCTTTTTATGGTGGTGCAGCTTATGGCGAATACCGCATCATCACAAGAAAGGGTTTCCCTAGATCTTAAGGATGCCACATTGGCGGCCATCATCAAACAAATAGAGGACCAGACATCGTACCGCTTTATTTATAACAATGATGAGGTCGACGATGGCACCAGGTTTGATGTTCGCGGTCAAGATGAAGGGTTGGATAAGGTCTTGAAACAACTTTTTGGAGGGTCTACCATTTCCTATGAAATCAAAAAGCGACATGTGATTCTTTCCAAAAGACGGGTTGTCCGGCGTGCGCCGGTGCAGGAAAGTTATTCCATAAGTGGTACGGTAAGGGATGGCGATACGGGAGAGACATTACTAGGGGCCACTATTACGGTTGTCGGGACTTCAAAGGGGGTGGTAACCAATGAATACGGCTTTTATTCCATCACATTGCCGTCGGGAACCCATAGACTGAGTGTGTCCTACATAGGATATCAACCAAAGGAAGTGTCCATTGATTTGAACCAGAACCAAAAATTGGCATTTGAATTGGTACAGGTATCAAATGAACTGTCAGAAGTGGTCGTGTTTTCAGATTCCAAAATCCATAGCCAGGTCGCATCGGTGTTGAACGGGGTCACTAATTTGAAGAGTGCAGACATCAAAAAATTACCTTCATTATTGGGTGAACCGGATGTCACGAGGGCCATTTTGACACAATCTGGGGTGACCACCATTGGAGAGGGTGCATCGGGCTTCAGTGTACGGGGCGGCAATATTGACCAGAACCTGATTCTGCTTGATGAGGCACCCATATACAACTCTTCGCATGTATGGGGATTTTTTTCCATTTTCAATACAGATGC
>JBFOLQ010000621.1:0-3105 GCA_040830145.1 Flavobacteriaceae bacterium
GATCTCGCACCATATAAGGGTTTGGTGTCGTTTAAGGATGTTGGTGATTCATGGGGATTAGGATTTTTGAGATCCTATTTTGAGAAATGCGATTCCGTTTACATAGCCACCTTTCCTTCAAATAAATGGAAGGAGACATATGCCGTTTCCAAAAAAATCATGGACCATATCCGACAGATAGGACCAGATTATTTACATTTTGATGAGTTTTCCGCCAGGCAATTGTTCATGTTTCCCTTATTGATGGCCCATCGTAAAAAGCTTATTCAGAACGTGCATGATCCCAAGCTACATTCGGGAGAAGCAGATATGGTACGAAGTATTTTTAGGAAAGTACTTTTCAGGATGATTTCTAAATATGTGGTTTTTTCCAATTTCAGCCGAGATCAGTTGCGGCAAATATTACCGGGAAACAAGGAGGTATTTGTCTCAAAACTACCGTTGTATACCGTATATAGGGAGTTTTCTAAAAAAGACACATCCCAGGGGCAGGGTACGGGCATCATAACTTTTGTGGGTAGGATTTCCCCGTATAAGGGAGTGGACCTTTTTGTGGAAGCGGCTGATAGGGTCCGTAAGCGATTAAAGAATCAAAAATTTGTAGTGGCAGGGAAAACGGCCCCAGGATATTCCCCAGATTTTTTACATGGAGAAAACACATATATTGAGGTAGTCAACAAGTTTTTGGAAAATGAGGAACTCGTTGACATCATAACTCATTCAGAATTGATTGTATGTCCTTATAGGGATGCCACACAGAGTGGGGTGGTCATGACGGCATATGCATTGGGATGCCCAGTTTTAGTGACCAATACAGGGGGATTGCCAGAATACGTGACGCCTGAAATGGGGCTGGTCTCCCAGGAGATCAGTGCCGAAGGATTGGCCACGTCAATGATAGAGTTCGTGGAAGGGGGATATTCCAAAAAAATGAGGTCGTTCATTGGACAGGATTCCTTTAAAGAGAGTTTTTTGGCCCAAATAGCAGGAAACTTTCCAAAACTGTATAAAAGGGACGTACATGAATCCAAGAATAAAGACGTACGCGCATAAGCTGCCTTTTGCCCTTTTTTTGATACGTTTCGCCGTGAAGCCCACCATTATGTCAAATTCTATTATTAATATAGTGCCCCGCAAAAAAACTTGCCGGGAGTTTTGAGAACACTGACCTCCCATACCCTATACGTTTGGCTGCTTTTGGGCATGCTGTCATTTAGCGTGGACCTAAGTGCACAGGTCAAGATTGGGGACAACCCACAGACATTGCATCAAGCTTCTGTATTGGAATTGGAAAGTACCGATAAGGTGTTGGTGATCAATAGGCTTACCGATGCCCAAATGAATGCTGTCACACCTTTGCAAGGGGCATTGGCCTATAACACGGACCAAGCATGTATCTTTTATTATAACGGTACCCGATGGATAAATTTATGTAGCGGTGCCCAAACGGTCACATTTGAGGACAATGGGGACGGAACCTATAAACTGACCATTGAAGGTACGGAGCCCGTAACCTTTGATGGTGCCGCAGAGACGGTCACCACCATGGTCGACAATAATGATGGGAGTTATACCTATACCAATGAAAATGGGACGGAAACCGTCATTGAGGTATCGGGGGGCAGTGATATTGTTGGAACCGAGGGGTCTATCTTCTTCGCAGGAAGCGATGGTGCGCCAACAGAAGATAATGAAAAGCTGTTTTGGGATCAGGGAAATGAAAGGTTAAGGGTAGGAAGCCCCAACCCCAATCTTGACCCTAATTTTGTAACGCCACCCAATTCAACATTACATACGAAGTCGTTTGCAACAAATATTAAATATTCCGGGGGATACATTGTTTTGGGGGAGGAGGACCATACAGTGATTTTTACCGCCGGTTCTACGGCGGCCCAGTTGCCACACCCCAATACGGCGCATGGCCGAATGTACATTTTAAAAAAACCGGCAGGAACAACAATCCAGTTACCTTCCTTTCAATACTATGATTCCAATGGCCAGCTTCAATCAGTTTGGACAACTCCCAATGTGCTATGGCTTCAGAGCGATGGGTATTTGTGGCAGCAAGTAAACTGATACTGTAGGGTCAGTTGTTAACGCCAATATTGCCCTGGGCCAATACAAGGGTTTCGTCGGCACTATCCACAATTTTGATATGGCCGTCAAAGTCGATCAAATCATCATAGGTCAAACCCTGACCGTTGTTCAATGCTTCAACCTGTGTGGCACTGTATCCCTTGTCTCCTTGAACATCAGATAGGTCAATGGCAATATTCCCAAGGCTGTCAATGGCTTTTTCATAGATGTAAGCCTTTGGGTTTGACTGGGCGGTTGTGCCTGCCAAGGTAATCACTATCAGGGATGTGCCGTTGACCCTTTCAGAAATGATTGCCTTGCCAACGATAGGGGAGTTCCCTACAGGGGTTACTCCATATTCCTTGGATTTCCCTGTTAATTTATTGGGGCCAATGCCCCCTTGGCTTATATCCTCCCCATGGACATTGTCTGTTCGGGTAACATTTAAGTATCCATCAAAGGTCAATAGGTCAGTGTAGGTAATGCCCTGCCCATTATCCAATGTTGAGAAGGTTGTCGATGATTTTCCAGTGGTGCCATCCATGGTATTTAATGTACGGGCTATTCCTCCCCCTTCGGCCCCCGTGTTTCTCCGGAGGACCACTCCGTGTTTTTCCCCTGTAAAGGTGTTCTGTAAGGTAATTTCCACAGTGGTGGAGTTATCTTGGTTCTCAATGAACTTGGCTTGCCCAAAGATGTTGAGGTCGTCCACTTTGTTCATGGGATAGGAAATTGATTTACCCGTTGGTTCTGGGGGCGTGTCACCATCATCACCTGAACATCCCCATTGTAGGAATGATAAAATAGGGAATAACCCAAAAAGAACGATTTTAGAAACTGAAAAGGATGCCTTTGTCCCCATTATTGAAATTTAAGGTTGCACCAAAGTGTTGTAGAAAGTCCAATGGAAAAATAAACCATATGGTAATCAAAGGGATGGCAATATCAATCAAAAATCCCAACCGGCAAAACGAACACCAGTTTATACAGGGAAAAATTCGACAAAACGATAAAAATACGCCCTCCCAC